>DAIQNO010000072.1:4005-9424 GCA_036788355.1 Opitutales bacterium
GGGCCAGGTCACCGACTCCGCGCTTTCTCGGGTTTTGACATGGGAAATCTCGAACGGGCTGTAGGCGTGCAGGGAATGGGCCACCGGATCGGCCACCATATTGTCGAGGATCTCCTGACCGATCTGGATGCCGTCCACGATGATCGTTCTCTCCGGGCTGACCGAGCGAACGGCCTCGACGCCGATCATCATCGAACGGCGGATATGGTCGCGACCGGCCCTCGCTTGCCAATGCGACGGCAGCTCGTTGAGCAAGTTGAACGACAGGCGGTCGGGCGGGACATCGGCGAAAGTGCGGGCCAATTCCCCCCACCAGAAGGCGATCGCCTCATCACCGCGCTCATCCCGATAAAGCGAAAAGGGCTCCAG
Source organism: Opitutales bacterium (assembly GCA_036788355.1). Taxonomy (GTDB): domain Bacteria; phylum Verrucomicrobiota; class Verrucomicrobiia; order Opitutales; family Cerasicoccaceae; genus DAIQNO01. The sequence continues at coordinate 4,375 of DAIQNO010000072.1, forward strand.
ATCGTGCCGCCAAACCCCATCTCCGGGCAGCCGGTGCATCGCCAGGTTGACGTGCAAGCCTGTAGAAAGAACGCCATCGACCATTTCCCGCAGGAAGGCCAGTCGCCCACGGTCGAGGCGGTTGACATCCTCCGCAGCGACGTTGGTGCCTTCCGAAAGTCCCCGGAGGCAACTCTGGTCGAGCAAGTCCCAGTAGCTCGTGCCAAAGCGGACAAAGTCAAAGCCCCACGCCTGCATCCATTCCAGGTGTTGCGGCGTAACGCGCTCCAGGTAGCGTTCTACAGGCACCGGGTGGACGCTGTAGGCCAGCATCCACTGCAGGTTAAAGCCCATCCAAGGCGGCAGGGCGTTGCGGCGGGCAGGATTGGCGGGCGTCGGGGCGGCGGGGGAAATCGGGTCTTCCGGCGGGCGGTCTTGAGCAACTTCCGAAGGGCCACCGGCCCGCGCCTGGCCCCCCAGACCCAGCCCAACCCCGCCACCGAGGGCCAGGGCTGCAGATGATGACAGAAAACGACGTCGGTGCATGAGCATACAAGGAGTTGGCGGCGAGAAAGTCTTTTCCGCAAAATAGATGCTCGGATCAGTCGGTGCGACCGGGAGGATCGAACCAACGGCGCGTCTAGCCGCAATTCTGCCCGACAGCAACCGTCCCCGAGGGCTTCCGGAGAGGCGTTTCAATGGACGCGGGGATCCCCAGCACCGGCTGATCGTCGATCCAGGTGATACGTTGTAATCGTGGTGAGCGGGCTTCACCACGCAGGGCCGTGCGGGCATGGTAGAACAGCCAATCCTCGGTGCCATCCGGCGAGGGCACAAAGCTGGCGTGCCCCGGCCCATAGACGCCGTGCTCCGGACATTGCTGGAAGTAAGGCTGCGGTTGCTTAACCCAGGAGGCAGGGTTCAGCAAGTCGCTGCCGCTTTGCGCCTGCAAGAATCCGATGGCGTAGTGTTCTGACCAGTAGGCACTGCCAGAGTAGCCCAGCCAGATAGTGCCACCATGCTGCAAAATCTGCGGCCCCTCGTTGGTCGGCTGGTCGTGGCATTCCCACGGCTGATCGGGGCGCGAAAGCACCACCTCCGTCGGCCCCAGCGTAAAAGGATCCAGCATCTCCGCAATCAGCAGGTGCTGCCAGAAGCCACCCCGGTAATCCAGCTTGCTACTCCAAAGAAAATACCGCCGCCCAGCATCCTCAAGCACCGTGCCGTCGATCGCATAGCGGTCCACCGGGATTTTCAGCGGCCCGGCAAAACGCCACTCCCCGGACATCGGGTCGTCGCCCTCCGGGCCCTCCAAAACGAAAATCCGCCGATTGCGATCCTCACCCGTCTCATCGACCCCCGTGAAGTAGCAAAACCACTGTCCGTCCAGGTACGCCAATTCCGGTGCCCACAGGTCGCGGGCTGCGGGGCCAACCCGCGGCGGCACGTAGAGCACCCGACGCTCTGCGTCGCGAAGCCGAGTCAGATCCGGCGTCCTTCGCAGCGATACCTGCGTCTTTTCCGTCACCATCGCAAAGTAACTCCCCCGATGCCACAGCGCAAAGGGGTCCGCGAAATCCGGCTCCTCTTCCAAAAGTGGATTCAAAAAGGTGGCAAGATCCTCTCGGAGGGCAACAGGAGATAACGTCGTCATCGGTGCTTGGTGAAACAAAGGCTCTTCTTCGGACAATATACGCTCGAGTTAAGGCGGAGCAACGCCATTTTTAAAAGTTATAAATAAAGTTGCGCCGCTGAAACTCCAAATTTTCCCCAGAATCGTGGGGCTGACGGGCTCAACTCTCTCTCCAGATCCCCGGAAAGTTACGTCCGTTTCTGGGCGGCCCGCGAGCCGTCAAAAGGAAAGCCCGCAGTCGCTGGCGACCCGGCCAACCGTGTTCTACGCCTCGGAGAGTTGTTTCTCGGCGTAGAACCGCTGGTGCTCGGTCGCCAGCACCCGCAGCTCCTCCAGCGTCTGCACCTGATCCATCGCCGGGCGCAGTTTCTTGATCCCCGGCATCCCGTTGGTCAGGGCTTTAAGCTTGGCCCGCATCCACCCGATCCCGCGCTCCTCTGGTCGATCCGGTCGAAAATCCGCCAGCAGGTCACAGTAGCGAAACAGTGTCGCCCACCGCTCCGCCAACTCCGGTGCTGCTGGCGCCCGCCCCGTCGCCAGCGACTCCCGGATTTCCCGGAAAATCCACGGGTAGCCCAGTGCCGCCCGCCCAATCATCAAACCGGCCACCGGATGCTCCGCCTGCGCTCGCGCCGCGTCAGCCGCCCGCGCGAGGTTGCCGTTGCCGATCACTGGAATCGGCAGGGCTCGCGCCACCGCACCGATCACCCCCCAGTCGGCCTCGCCCGAGTAGCCCTGCTCCTTGGTGCGCCCGTGGATGGCCAAAGCCGACGCCCCCGCCCCCGCCACCCGACGCCCAACCTCCAGCGCATTGATCGACTGTCGATCCCAACCAATCCGGATCTTCACCGTCAGCGGCGTCACCCGCAACGCCCCGACCGCGGCCGCCACAATCGCCTCCAAGCGAGCCGGATCTCGCAGCAATGACGACCCCGCGTGCAGATCCGTCACCTTATCCGCCGGGCAACCGCAGTTGATGTCGATAAAATCCGGCCGCAGCCGCTCCTCCACCGCGACCGCCGCATCCGCCATGCGACTCGGCTCCGACCCGAAAAGCTGCACCCCCATCGGGCGCTGCATTTCGGTAAAATCGACCGTCCGCCACGCGGAATCATTGCCCCGCAGCAGACTCTCGCACATCACAAACTCCGTCGTCATCACCTCAGCACCCTGCTCCTTGCAAAGCTGCCGGAAGGCCGCATCGGTAAACCTGGCCATCGGCGCCAACAACAACGGGCAACGCCCCGCCCCAAACCACGGCAACCGTTGCCCGCTCTTGGCGACTGTCGGCGATTCAACCATCACAGCGGCAACCCTGCCCCTCTCAGCCGACACTGTCAACCGGCCCTCACCACCGAGCAGCTTCCAAAGATAACCTAAACTTCACGCTGGCCCTTCGCTAAGCCCTCGCCAACTGGGGGCACGTGCCCGATTCCTCCAGGGCAAGGCACTTGGCGATCACCTGCAACCGCGGCGTGACCAGTCTCATTCCGTGCTTCGCGCAGACGGTTTTCCCATACCAGTCCATGAACGGAGCATCGACCTCGATAATTCGGTCGCAATCCGAACAGACCACCTGGGCCTGGAAATTACGACCGCGCTCGTTGGCTGCATAATACTTCGTGTCATGGCCCACGTCGATCTCCCGCAGCATCCCACTCTCGCAGAAAATCGGCAAGGCCCGGTAGATGGTGGCCCGTGACACGCTGGTATCGATCGCCCGAGCCGTCACCAGAAGCTCCTCAGCCGTGAACGGCTGACTGTGGCTTTGCACCGCATCGAAAATCGCCAGACGCTGATTGGTGACCCGCAAGCCCCGCTCCACCAGAAAACGGCGGAACAACTCCAGGAGTTCCTCCCGCTCTGGCCCTGAGGCTGGGGGAGTCGTGGAGGAGGTCGCTGCTTCTACCATAAACTCCTAAAAGTATGTCTGGAAAAGGTCTTCACCGTCAACCACTGATTACACCAGGCAGTGCTTCTCCCTCGATGGAGCCGCCCCCGGCGGGCATCGCGATCTAGTCAGACCCCACCCGCGTAACGCCGCAACGCCCGCCCCATCGCCTCCCACGGCCGGTGAATCGGGCGCACCGCAGGCACCCCCGGCAGCCCTGAGAGGCCCGCCAGCCGCGCCAGCGGCCCACCCCAACCAGCGGCAAGACGGGGCCAGCGGACGCCCGCACGATCCTCCTGCGCCATCCAGACCCGTGCATCGGCCACCGGAAGGCCCACCGCCTCCGCGTGCAGCCGTAACTGACCCGCCCGCAGGTAGCTCACCGAAGCCTCCCACAAGCCCCAGCCAGAACTCGCCCAGACCCGCCGGAACGCGGTCTCCGCCCGCTTACCCTCCTGCCGATGCAACCGCGGAGGCTGCCCCGGACTTTCAAAAATCAGCCGATCGCAAGACCGCTCATCCGGCCCCTCCCCGGTATCCTCCCGCGTCCAAAAAGCAAAATCCAGGAGCAGTTGCCGCGAGCCGTAAGCATTGCGCAACTGAGTCAAGGCATTCTTGCCCATCGCCAACAATACCGGGCCGCCAATCTCCTCCGGAAGGTGAAACACCGGCCCACACGAAGTGATCGCCAACCGCTGAAGCTCCGGCTTTCCAGCGGATACCTGCCGGTTGATTCCTCCGACCAAGCCACTATGCCAATCCCCTAAAGGCACCCCCGGAGGCTTCTCCAGGCAGAACCAACCCTCCGCTCGCGCGTAAATCGGTAGGCGGTAAGGCTTATCCCCCAGAAGCGGTGGAGCGAAACCCACCATCGGCAGCTCCGACTCAATCTGCGGAACCGGAGCCCCGCCCCCCCCAACGTCCACCGGCCTCGGCCCTTCATCGACCGAAGCCGACCGTGCCAGCAACATGGCTTCGGGTTCAGTGCCCTCACCGTCCCTCACTAAGCAAAAATCCTAGAAGCGAGGCGCGACTTGTGGCGACTTGCCTTGTTAGGGTGGATGATCCCCACTTTGGCCGCCTTATCCAAGGCCGAACTGTAAATGATAGCGAACTTCTTACCATCCTCAGGCGTCTCCGCGCCCGTCACCCGCTTGGCAAGGGTGCGCAACCGACTACGGATCGACCGATTATGCAGGCGATGCTTGGTGGACTGGCGGATATACTTCTGTGCGGCTTTGATGTTGGCCATGATTTTTTCGTAAACTAAAGAATCTGTGGAATCGGAAACGGCCTGTCAACTACCTTTTTTCCCCACAAGCCGATTTTCGAATCGACCCTTGGCGATTCAAAGCAAGCCAGGCACTTTCGGGTGCTGTGCGGAAACTCGTAGCTTCAGACGTCGCAACACTCGATGAGGTGGCCACCATCTGGCAGACTGGGTTCGCTGGAGCAAGTCCGCAGGACGAGCAGAGGCGGACCCAAAACCTGCCAGAGGCGGGAAGATTCAGCCTTCGGTGACGACCAGTTTGCTGAAGACCATCTCG
>DAIQNO010000073.1:0-9374 GCA_036788355.1 Opitutales bacterium
CTTGAGCCACCGCCAGCCACCGGCCAACCAGGCTCGGCATCAACCGAAGCCAGCTAAACAAAAAACCCGCCCGCGAAGGGCTGGGTAAAACTCGCACGGCGAGAAGGCGGCGGAAGTCCCACATCGGTCAATTCAGACGATAAAATGGTGCAGCGGAAAAACTCAAAACCGCCGCGACGCGCCTCCTGGCAATCCTCCTCCTCGCTTCGGTGCCCATCGCCCCTCCTGCTCCCAACTCCAGGAGTTTCGGGAGCCGGCTATCAGCGGCGGGAGGGTTCCCTACTGGTCGCTGAAGAGGCTCCAATCGACCAGGTTCAGCAGTTGCTCCGTGGTGGGCACGTCGGTGATGATCTGGGAGGGCTCCGGCCCCACGCCGACGTAGCGGAGGTTGGGCAACCGACCCTCGGTGGCAAGCTGGAGGAGGACTTCCCGGCTGGGCGGCGTGGCCTCATCCTCCCGATGGGCCACCCGCACCGTCGCCGCCAGGCAAAACGCCAGGTAGTGCTGAGCCGCCGGCGGTAGCTGGTCAAAATGCCGCATCGGAGCCAGATCCGTCGCCCAACCCGCCAGTCTGGCGTAAACCGGCTTCAACCCCCGGCGCACGCAGTCTTGACGCGGCACGCCGACGAGCTGCCCGCCTTCCGGGGTGCCGTAGGCGTAGCAGACCAGCAGGTCGGCAGGGCCTCCGTGATCCGCGCTCAGGGCGTCAAGCTTGTTGATCACCAGATCGTCGAAGCCGCCAAAGCGGAGGGCATCGCCCTTCTCAACCGCGTCGAACCAACCAACCATCCGCTGCCGCCCGGTGCTGGTGCCAAACTCCAGGCGCCGCAACTTCACCGCCAAGGGGGCCGCATGGTCCATCTCGGTCAGAAAAACGTGGGTGCCGACCTTGGTATCGTAGGCCTTCGCGCAACCGATGGTGTGCAGCGGTTGCACCGGAAGCCCCGCACTCTGAAAAAGCTCGGGCGCGTAGGTGTGGGAGGCCGTGACGTTGGGCGGAAACCCGTGCCGCTTATCGAGCCAGAAACTCTGGCCAAACTCTCCCACCAGAAAGCGACCGCGGGCCATCTCGCGCCGGATGGCCATCCGCACATCGCCGATGCAGCCGCGAACCCGCTCCACCGCCGCCTGGTAGGCCGTGGCAACCTCCGCGAGGTTGATGGAGTAGGGCTCCGCCCCGCAGAAGCGGGTAAAGTCGAACTCCGTGGCCGAAAAGAGGCCATCGGCCAGGGCAGCCGCGTTGGCCCGCGTCTCGGCCTCCGTCAGCCGGAGAAAGAAGCCGGAGAAGACCTCCGGTGGCACCTGGCAGACGTAGCGGATGGTCGCCACCGCCCGCGCAAAGCGGGGCTCTAGCAACGCCTGCAGCTCGGAGGCCGTCGATGGCAGGTCGCCAAAATAGAGTTGAAACTGCCCCGCCTCGTCCTGGTAGGCCGGGGTGATGCCCCGACCCGTCGAGCCGCGAGGCTCCCCGCCGAGGACATGCTCGCGGTAGTGCTCCCAGGCCAGGTCGAGCAACCGGTGCGACAAGTCTGAGACCATGCAGCGCTCATCGATCAGCAGTCGGCTGAAGATCTGGTAGCCCCGAGCCTCCAGCGGCTCACCCTCCCAGCACAGCTTCCGAGGATCGGCCACCACCCCCGCCCCCAGCGCGAGGATCGGCACCTCCTTAGCCACCACGCCCGCCGGCAAGAGGTTCAGCTTCAACCCCCCCGCCGTATGGCCGCTGTTGGCCCCGCCATTGACCTTCAAAACCACGCCAACCGCATCCGACCAACCCGTCTCGGCCTGCAACTCCGCAATCACCTCGGGAATCAACCGACCCTTGCCTTCATCGCCCATGCTGATGCCGACATCGGCGATGAGCTGGCTCTTAAACCTTGTGAGTGCCATGTTCTAACGGGGGAAATCTCCAGAAACCAACCGTGCGACCAGACGGAGGTAAACTTTCAAAGCAACGCAAAATCTACCGATCCAACGCCCTCCGCAAACCCAAAAGCGCGGACGCCATCCCGTTGACCACACTAAAATGCCGCGCGGGTCAGGGGGCGGGTCGCGGCAGGGGCACGACAGACCGTAACTTACTAAATAGGCTTGGCGGGCACGCCAAAGGAGGTCTTTTCGCCAGGCAGGTTGCGAATTGCCACCGAACCAGCACCGAGCAACGCCCCGTCGCCGATTCTCTTTCCCGGAATCACGCAGGCGTGAGACCCCATAAAGACCCGCTCCCCGACCTCTGCGTAACCCGTCACGTCGCAAAAGGCACTGAGGGTGGACCAGGAGCCGATGCGGCTATCATGCCCCGCACAGCAGCGGCAGTTCAGCACCACGAAGTCCCCGACGGTCACGTCCGCAGTCAGAATCACATCCGGACAGAGCACGCAGCCCCGTCCAAGCGTCACGTTCGGCCCCAGCAGGCTCCGCGGATGGATGAAGGTCAGAAACTCCGCCCCGCGCTCCAGAAGCGGCGGCAGGCAGGCCAGCTTGACCTTGGGAAGACCGAGCCCGTTGACAAAAAGGTCCCCCGGCTGCGGCTGGTAGTCCCGGATCGAGCCGACGATGCCGACGGGGTAGTCAAAACCCTTCAGAGCCGCCGGGTTGTCATCCAGAAACCCCTTCACCGCCCACCGGACACCGCAGTCCGGGTGGCTGAGGGCATAGCCACAGACCTCCCGTGCAAAGCCACCCGCACCAACGATCATCAAGTTCTGCATCATTGCCGAAATAAAGACTCGCCCACAATCCACCGCGCTTCACGCCCGCGCCTAGGGCCGCCACCGGGCCGAAACGCGCCTAAGCCCGCTGCCGGGCCGAAATCAGTTGAAAAATGTCGCCAACGCACTGGCACCGGTGCAGGTCGCTGCCGCTAAGATTCACCTGAAACTCCGCCTCGGCGAAGTCGATGACCTTCAGGATCGCCAGCGAGTCCCAGTTGGGCAGCGCGGTGAGCGGGGTCTGAAGGTCGATCGGCAGCCCGTTAAGGCCATCCATGGCATCACGGAAGCATTGCAGAAAGCGATTTTCGTCAGGGTCTGGGGACATGATGGCGGTGGTTTCGGGGGTTTTAAGGCGGTTTCAGAATCTTCTGACCTTTACAAGGTCTCAGTACGCTGTTGAGGGTGCAGAAAAATTGGCCGAGGGAAGGGTCGTTGATCCGCGACACGGACTAGATCAAAGCGGCCCGGACTTCGTTCCCTGGCCTCGGCTCTTCGCGACGGCGCGGGATGGCGCGGCGGGCTTGATCGCCGTCGCTAGAAGGGTCTCAAAAAACGGTTCTTCGGGCTCGCGGGCCACCACATCGACCCGCACCGCCTCCAGATTCAGCTCCCGCAGCCAGCCGTAGAGGGTGTTTTCCGCAAAACCCAGCCACTGGTCAGCGTAAAGCTCGTGGGCGGCCTCAAAAAGGTGCTCCCGGAGGTCGAGGATCAGCAGTTGCCCGCCGGGGCGCAAGATCCGGACCGCTTCCTGGAGCGCCACCTTGGGGTGCTGCGCGTGGTGCAGAGCCTGGGAAAGCAGCGCCAGGTCCACGGAAGCATCCTCCAGCGGCACCGCCTCGATGTCTCCCAGCAGGTAGCGGAGATTCTCGATCCCGTGCTTGGCGGCCAGCTCGGAGCCGACCTCCACCATCCGCTCGGCGTTGTCGATACAGGTCACCGACCGCGCTCGACGGGCCAGCAACTGGCTCAAGACCCCCTCCCCCGCCCCCAGGTCGGCAATGTCCAGAGGCGGCACCAGGTGCAGCAGGAGGTGGCCGATGGCCTCCCAAGATCGCCCAGGGCAGTAGTGTTTACCCAGACGCCCCGCGACGGTGTTGAAATACTGCTCTGAAGCCCGCCGTCGGCGCTCCAAAACCCGCTCCAAAGCCGCCGAATCTTCCGCAAAATCCCCCTGGTGATGCCCGATAGCCTCTAGTGCCCCGCCAATCAGACGCTCAGAGGTCTCATCCATCGCCGGGTTCGGGCCATAAAAGGAGCGCTTACCCTCTTTCCGATCCGCCACCAGCTCCCCTTGGCGCAACAGCGCCAGATGCGACGAAATGCGGGACTGCCCCATGTTGAGAATCTCCTGCAACTCCGCCACCGAAAGTTCCTCCCGCCGCAGCAAGCTCAACAGCCGCAACCGCGTCGGGTCGGCTAAAAGTTTCAGGGTCTCCCACGGTTCCGGCATCGAAACGGAGTCCTAACACCCCCCAAGGCCCCTAGCCAGCCCAAATCCCCCACCCTCCGAGCGGATCCTGACCCGCAACGGCGCAAGGCAACCCGCAACGGCCTCTCCGCACCCCGATCGCGGCCATCGGGGATACTCCCGCTGCCACCCGCGGTCTAAACGGCGGCTCCCGTCTCGAGGTCAGGCGGGGGGAGCCCCCAGACCGCGAAATTGCCTTGCCGTGGTCAGCCATCGACTTCTAGAAATGCACTCACCGATGAACGAGTATTACATCCGACAGCCCGACTCGGAGGAAGCCCGCGGCCCCTATGACCTCGGGCGCATCAGCGACCTCATCGAGGCCGGGAAGGCGGATGTCACCACCCTCTACTACGACGAAGACCGCGAGGACTGGCTGCCGCTCGTCGATAATGGCGACTTTCGCGAGATTCTCTTCCCCGAAAAGCGTCGCCTCGGCCTGCGGGCCCGCGAGGTCCAAGATCGCGTCAACCAAGACGATGATGACGAGGAGGAAAAAGTCACCGTCAACGACATGCTGCGCCACGCGGCGGGTCGCTCAGAGGAAACGGGCATGACGGGTGAGGATGAGGGGCGGCGGGCCAGTGTCGCGAGCCTCGGAACCCTGATCCTGGCCCTCTCGATGCTCATCAGCGCGATTTACCTGCTCTACCCCAACAGTGCTTTCGTGCAGGCCCTGATCGAGGAAGGTAACTACGTCGGCCTGGCCCTGTCACCGGTCGTCTTGGTCGGCCTGCTAGACCTCTTCCTGGCCCTCTGCTGCCTGCTGAGTGCCACTGAGATCTACGGCCTGCTGCGTTTCCGCGTCATGGTCGGACTTGGCTACTACGGCTATATTTTCTGGTCCTGGCAAGATCCAGCCGCCCTCGTCGCTTCAGTAGTCGCTGGAATCAGCATGTTCGTCCTCAGCCTCACCACCAGCGTCACCTCCGGCATTCTCTCCATGATCGGTTCACTCGGTGGCCTCGGCGTCCTAGTCTATCTCGCATTTTTCGGCTGAAGCCCCCCGTCTAGCCAATTTCACTGAGCGACAATTCACGCCGATCGGACGGAAGTCACCGCCCTGAACCCAATTTCTCCCCAGGAAAACCGGGAAGTCTTCTCGCAGAAGAGATCGAGACGTTGAACCCCTTCTGCGGCCTTCAACGCCGCCTCTTGGCCAGAAACCGCGTGAAACTGGTGGTGAATTGGACGGTCATACCGATGCCGATAATCAGCACCGCCCAGTAGGGTAACGCCGCCGCTGGGTTCCGCACCACCTGCAGCATCGTCGAGTTCTCCTCCGGGCCGAAGGAGGCCTGGTAAAACGTCAGGCCGCCATGACGCAGCGGGTGATTCATCGAGATATGCACCGGGATTTCAGCGGGCAGCGTGGGGTCTTGCACGCGCACATCGCTGGCAAAATGGCGCGGGATCTGGGTGCCCGGCCACCGGTCATGGGTGAAGTCGTCGAGCGCGAGGTAAAAGGGATGATAGGTGCGGCGAAAACGCAGCGCCAGGTGGTGGGGACGCCCGTCAATCGTCACCTCCTGCGGCGGAAAACGATCCTCGGCCAGCACGTTCGCCACCAGCCACGTCCCCAGACTCCTCCCCCGATGCAACACCTCGACCACTGCCGTCGCCGTGTTGACCTCGCCATCCGCGTAGGTCTTGGGCTGCGGCATCACCGTCAGGCCCATCCCCAATGCAGCCCCCCGATCGGCCCGAGTCGGGGCCACGGTAGGGTTCTGCGCCAGCGGCAACAAGACCGCGTTCGGAAAAAATTCATGCACCCGCAAAGTCACCTCGGAATCCGGCAGGCGGAAATCCTTCCCCGATGCCAACGCCGACTCCTCGATGGCCGTCACGCGGTCGAGCGTGGGGTCGGAAACATCGACCAACACCAACTCATTGCGGTGGATGTCGCTAGAATAGTTCGACCGACCGCCCTCGGTGATCCACATCTGACCCTCCTTTTGCAGGAAACCGATCAAAAATCCGCTGGCCAGCAGCAGCACCAAACCGCCGTGCAACAGCGACACCCCCAAGTGCGACCAACGGGCCTTGAAGTGCCGGAAGTGAGCGCAACCCAGGTTGACGATCAAGAGCAGCCCCAGCAACGTCCCCCCAGGCAACGGCACCACCATCCGCGCCAAGTCCGGGTCGTATTGCTGGGTGAAAAACAACTTCACCAGCGCCGGAACTGGCGTCCGCGCAATGAAACTCTGAAAATAGATTTTCTGGGTATGCAAAATCCCCTGATCAACCTGATCCAGCGTGCCGACAAAAACAACCAAGATCGACAACCCCAGCAGCCACACCGTCAGCTTTAACGACGCCAACCCCCGAAAAACCACCGGCCAATAACGCTGTGCGACCTGCTTCACCGCCGGAAAAAACGCCGACTTCGTGGGCGACGGCACGGCCCCGCCAGCATGGGTGGAACTTGGGATGGGTGACGATACAGGTTCAGACATCGGATTTTAGCTTAAAATGGGTAGAACATCGGTGAACCGAAGCGGTTCCTGGGCCGTCTTCTACGGAGAAAAGCGCGATCCTCGCCACCTCGCCACCGCCAGAAGACCGTCAACGCGGAGAATCCACAGAGCCCTTTCGACGGGACGCCGCTACGCGCCTGGAAACGATAAACTGTCGAGAAAAGCCTCCCAGTCCGCCTGGGCAGCCATCACCAACTCAGTGGCACCCATCATTTTGAAGAACCAGGTGCGACCAGCGTGCGGCACGAAGCTGGCCAGCGTGCTGGTGCCACTGGGTCCGACCAGCAGCACCGTGTCGATGTGCAGCGGCCCAACATCGCGGTGCATCAGGTTCGCGTCAGCCAGGTTGGTGATCGGCGGCAGGGCCAGCTCACCCCGCCAACGGTTCACGTTGGCCAGCGGCCCCCCGACGTTGCCCGGAAAAACCGTCACCACGACCTCCGCCGTGCCGCCCTGAGGCGAGCCCAGCGTCCAGGCCGCCTGACGCACCCCGGTCGCCGCCCCTGGCACCCAGTGAGCCGGCGCCTGCCACTGCGGAAGGGCCGCATCGACCCTCGGCACTACGCCCTCCGGCATCCCGGCCCGTCCCGCGCCCGCCGCTGATGTCACCGGGGCCACCCCCGTGCCGACCGTCGTAACCGATCCACCCACCACCGGCGCGGAAGCCGTTACCTCAGCCTCCGGTGCCGCTGCCGGGCGATCCGCCGCCACTTCGTAAGTGCGGACTTCCGGTTCTCCGCACCCCGCCAAAACCAGCAGAGCACCGGCGGTCAAAACCGCCACCGAGCTGCGCCATCCTGCTGGCCAAGAGCGTTGTCCAAGGAAACGGGTAAGCAATTTCAACATCCCCTTATCGTGGACGGAACGCCACGTCGTTGCAAGGCCCACCGCCCACTTTACAACCCCTTCACCTGCGACAACTCCGCAGCATCCGTCCTCCAACCGTGAAGGATAAGCGGAGCCTTGGCGCCCAATCACGGCTCCTAATTGCCCATCACCTTCGGCGTGCGCTGGGCCACCAGGCGGGTAAACAGCGGAACCCCATTTTCGAAAGGCACCGGCACTTCCCCCTGCATTAACGGGTTAGCGTAACGGTAGAACTGATAGGCCACCCCCAAGCCATCCTCGCTCAGCCAGTTATCCGGAATCGGCTTATACCGCCCGACCGCGTCGCCCAGATTCAGCAAAATCGTTTCCGAGGCGTAATGCTCACCATCATTGCGCACCAGCCCGACAAACTTGCCCGATTGCCCCGCAATAGCCGCCTTGACCGCTGCTGCCCCACCCAGCCGAGCCTCCGTCACATCGACCTCGGAGAGCGTCATGCTGGCCACCTGCTGCAGCGCCATGTAATCCACCGTCTCCACCCGCAGACCGCCCAGACTGGTCTCCAGCACCCCGCGAATCAACTGCGCGATGCCCCCGGCAGCGTAGCCAGCCAGCGGGTCGGTCGGTGCCACACTGGTCACGTAGTTGCCATCCGCATCGACCAAGCCCTCGCACACCACCACCTGACAAAACCGGCTATGGCGGAGGATTTCCTGCACCCGCTGGACGAAAAGCTCGACCTGAAACGGGCGCTCGGGAATCAAAATCAGATGCGGCGGGTCGTTGGGCTCATTCCGCCGCCGTGCCATCGTCGAACCGGCGGCCACCCAGCCCGCCGCGGCCCCATGCACCCCGACCACCGAAACCAGGTCATGCTGGCCCCGCGATTCCGCACTGGTGCCCAAAGCCTTTAGCGTCACCACCAAGTCCTTCACCGTGGAACCGTAGCCCACGCAGTGATCGGTCAACGGGATCGAGTTATCCAGCGCAACCGGCACCACCATCACCGAAAGGCGGAAGCCGACCGCCTTAGCCTGGCGGTCGATCAGCTCCGCCGCCTCCAGCGCCTCCGCTCCGCCGATCAAAATCAAGAAACGCACCTCGCGCCCCTGCAGGATGTCGATCGCCCGACTCAACTCCGGCCCCTGGAGCATCCGCGACGCCCCAGCCCCCAACGCCGCCCCCGGCGTATAGGTGAGGCCACGGATGGCCTGCTGCGACTCCTCCGCCAAATCAATAAAGTCCTCATGGGAAATCCCGTGTAAACCATGCAACGCGCCAAAAATCTCCTCAACTTCACCGTGATTCAACGCCTCCGCGATGATGCCACCCAAGGTGGCATTGACCAAAGGAGAAGTCTCGCCCACTTGGGCAATCAGCAAATTTCCGGAAAGTTGTTCTGACATACGGTTCAAAATGAAAAGCGGTTTCTTAACGAACCAGCACCTTGCAACCCGGAGTCCGACTCTGGCAACGTAAAAAACAAGCCCGGAGGCCGCCGCTGCCTTTTCCGCGCCGACGGCCTTCACCGCGCCCCGACGGACAGGAAAACCGCCCCGAGCCCGCTGGAAAACGCTAGGCCACCAATTCCTCCAGGAGGGCCTCCACCTGGGCGTAAATTTGCGGAAGGGCCTCGGTGGCCTGGGCAAAGTCCAGATCGTGAACCTCCCAGAACCGCACCCGATCGACCCAGGCCGGGAACTGCGCCATCATTAACGGCAGGTGCTCCGTCCGCTTCAAGCAGATTGTCAGATCCGCTCGCTCCAGATCCACCGTCGCCAGAGACACCCGCCGCTCCCCCGCCAGCTCCTCCGGAATCTGACGTAGCTGGAGAGCTTCCCGCGTGTAGCGGCTTAACTCGTCACCTTCACTCACCAGGTGAATCGC
>DAIQNO010000074.1:0-7919 GCA_036788355.1 Opitutales bacterium
ATCGCCCAACGCGCCGCAGCACTCAGCCCATCGGCCCACTGCTTAACCGCACCACACTCCGGCCACCGCATCCCCACCGAAAACCCACCCTGGCTCACCGCCACCCTCCTCCAATTCGCACATTCTACTGCTACAACACTGAAAAATCGGACTGAGGGATAGCTATATTCAAAAGCGAAAAGACGCCTTAAGAAAATAGCTACGAGGAAAGCGTGGGCCATAAAAGTATCCGGCATCACGTCCTGGCCCCGAAGTCAGATCGTCCTGGCGTTGGTCAAAAAGATTACGGACGCCCACCGTGACATCCACCGTCGGCACTCCTGAACCTTCACCGAGCTGGAACTGTTTTCCTGCACTCAGATCAACAACAAAAAAGTGTCCGGTATCGCGATTGAGGAAGCCATCCGCCTCATTCACCGCAATCATCGGCCCAGTATAAACCAACCCGAGGAATAGATCAAAAAGCCTATCGTTACGATAGTTCAACTGAGCCACCCCACTCCACCGCGGAGACTCCACATAACGCTCTTCAAAGATTCCTGAAATAACCTCCTGCGCCTCATCAAAGCGGGCATCAGCATAACTAATCCCACCTTCGATTGAAAACATTTCCGTAAAACGATATAAGAGATTCCCCTCGAAACCTTGGATGACGGAGCCCCCGGCGTTCTCGCGCAGTTTGAAGGCATTCCCACTTACATCAGTGAATACGACATCAGAGACGCTGAACGTGTCCGCGATTTCCGTCCGAAAAAACTCCACATCCACCTGCAGTCGCTGTTCCGCAAAGGTGGGAGTCCAGACGAAGCCCGTCGCAAACGACATTGACTTTTCTTCCGTCAACCCAGGGGCGTTTCTCGTTCTCGTAGGATCGTCAAGGATCTCAATATGGAAGTCTTCATCGAAGATCTCTGGGGCACGGAAACCGGTCGAAATGGATCCTCGGAGGATCCATTCCGGGCTTACCGTATAACGAACGGCAAAACGGGGCGAAAATACCCAATTCTCCAGCTCGGAGTGCTTATCGGCCCGAACCCCAACAATCACCGTCCAATCACTGGAAGGATCCCATTCATTCTGAATCAGCAGCCCAAGATTATCGAACCAAGCGTCAGCAATGGGATCTTCCCCGATTCCCGAAGCGAGCGAACCATCAGTCCGCAAAGGTTGATTCACCTCGTTGCGCTTCTCGTCAAAAATATCATCTAACTGGTATTGAACCCCATAGGAAAGCGTGTGGTGATCCCAACGCTGCGTAAAAATCGCATCGAAATAATAGCGGGTGCTCTTGGTGAAACCATAGAGCAAACTGGCCTCATCCACCGCGCCCTGGTAGGCCGCAGCGTCAAAACCCGGCTGACCAGGCAAAGCGACCTCACCAACTCCCCCGTAGTAGCTATCCCTCTCGAGGTGAGAAACGGAACCCCCAATCCTAAAGGAAAAGTCCGAATTAAACTCCTGCTCCCAGAAAAGACTGCCACGGTGCCAAGAATGCTCCAGTTGTTCAGTAATTTGCGTTTCCTGCGGAACAAGGTCGAACCGGTCACCACCGCGGCGCTTCTCCCAAGTATAGGCATAGCTACCGCCCAGGCGGCTCTCATTGCTCGGATAGAACCACAACTGCGTTCCTGCAGTAGAATAATGCTTCTCAGTTATATCGGAGAAACCATCACTATTAAGATCAATTGCCTCAGCAGTCCTCGATTCACCAAAAACCGTTGCCGCTAGGCGATTATCTGCGGCAATCCAATCTTAGATCGCGGCCCCCGCTATGGAAATGGGCCCGCTGAACGTCTCGACAGATCCTTCCATAATAACCTGATTAAACCACGGCTCCCGAGGGATAATATTCACTACGCCAGCGACGGCACCAGGCCCATAAAGGCTAGAGGCACCCCCTTTCACAACTTCGATGCGTTCAATAAACGCGGTCGGGATATGTTCTAAACCATAAACCGCAGCCAAACCGCTAAAGATCGGTTGACCATCCAGCAGGAGCTGATTGTAGCCCGCTCCCAGACCTAGTAACTTAATCTCCGTGGTGCCGCAATTTTGGCAATTGGCTTCGACCCGCGCACCTGGCAGGTAGGCGAGTGCCGATGCTAAATCAGAAGCTCCAGCAGAGCGAAACAACTCAGCTGTCAACAACTCCGTCCGAATCGGCAAATCCGAAGCGAGACGTTCCGTCCGGGTGGCAGTCGATACGACATGATACGTATCCAATTCGTAGGTAGGTTCCGATTCTTGATCGGCAGCATTGATCGAAGCCACCGCAAACAACGCGGTGAACTGGAGATGTTTGGTCTTCATTTAATCAAAATTGGGCGGGAAGGTGTGAGAACAGGTGGGCGACGTAGCCAGAGCTACATGCCCTGAGGCGGACGTAGCCCGAGCTACATGGCAACAGCGGATGTAGCCACGGCTACGTCATCTCAAAAACCCAACCCCCTTTTTCGCCTTGTCAACGAAAAACTTTTCTTTGTTCCTCATAACCATGCCCCAACCACACGATTTCTCCGCAGCCCAGCGGCATCGGATGGTTCGCCGACAGCACACCGACGAGCTAGCCGAAGACTACGTTGAAGCCATTTTTCGCTTGGTGCAGGCCACTGGTTCAGCCCGTGTCATGGAACTGGCGGCAGACTTTGGCGTCTCCCACGTCTCAGTGATTCGAGCCCTGCGCCGCTTCGAGACTCAAAAGCTTCTCAACTACTCTCGGGAGACCGGAGCAACCCTCACGGCGAAAGGCGAAGCGATAGCGATCAAGGCAGCCAATCGTCACGACACTCTGGTCAAGTTTCTCCGCATCCTTGGCGTCTCCGAAGGGCAGGCCGATGCAGACGCCGAAGGGGCTGAGCACCACCTGAGCCAGGAAACCTTCGATGCCATCCGACGCTTTCTGGATCACCGCGAACCGTAATCGACAACTGCCTTACCCTTGATTTACGGAGCGGTTACAAGGTTTTTAACCAGTAGCCGATTGACCGCGACAGGTGCAATCCAAACCAAGGTTGCGCCCCATCGGCTCGGCACGCCCTGAACCAACCAAAGCTCATCCGGGCATCGGATGATGCACCTCGGCCTCAGCTTCATCGCCAGCCATTACGCCTTCCATCGCCACCGACCTAGGCCGCCTGAAATGCCAGCAGCCGCTCGCGGAGGCCCTCCGGCAGCATCAGCGGGCGCATCGGAGCATCGTCCTGCGGCTTTTCGACATAGACCACCGTCAGCTCGCCCGTCGCGGCCTTGATCCTCCCAGCCGTGGTTCCCCCAACCTGGCTCGCCGTCCCACCCATTCCCGCGCCAGGCCTGGCCTCGCTCTCAGCAGACGATGCAGTCGCCGCAGCCGCAGCCTCCACGTAGATCACAAAATGATAGACCACCGACCGATCCTTGACCTCCGCCACCGTCAACGCCACGCAAACCGCATCCCCAAGGCGCACTGGCGACTGGTATTTCGCCGAAGCCCGCACCCGCGGCCACCCCCGGAACCCCTCCGGCACCCGCTCCACCACCCGGCCACCTAGCGACTGCAAAAAAGCGTTCTCCGCCGCTTCCATCCAACGGAAAAAATTGGAAAAATGCACGATCCCCGCGAGATCCGTCTCCACAAACTCCGCCGTGCGCCGCTGCTCAAAAATCGCCATCCAACACCTAAATCCTCAACCCCCGCCCACGCCACCCCGCACAACAGAAAAAACGCCGCTCCCCCTCAACCTTCGCACGATAACCCTGAGCGGCTACACCCTAGACGCCTCCCGCCCAGCCACCCTGATAAATCCCCAGCAGCAACACCGCCCCCGCCATAATTCCAACCGCAAACTTCTGGTCAAAGGTCAGCGGCACGAGGGCCCGAACTGGAGGCGCATCTTTCACCCCGTCATCACCAAACACCGCCTGGCGCATCCACCCAAAATAGTAAGCAATCGAAGCCACCACCCCGACCAACGCCGCCCCCAGCGGCAGATACAAACCCGCCTCAAAAGCCGACACAAACAACATCAGCTTCCCCACAAAACCAGCCAACGGCGGAATCCCGGCCAAAGAAGCCAGCCCCAAAACCAACACCACCGCTAAAAACGGTTGCCGCTGACTCAACTGACGAAAATCACCCAAATCCTGCTGCTCGTCCCGCACCCCAGCCACAAAAGTCATCACTCCAAAAACGCAATAACTCCCAAACAAATAGGTCAGCAAGTAGAACAGCACCGCGATTGACGCATCGACGACCCCCGCCGCCACCGCCGTCACCCCCAGCAGCAGATAACCCGCATGCGCGATTCCAGAAAGTGCCATCAACCGCTTCAACTGCGACTGCCCCAGCGCCGCCAAGTTTCCATACAGCACCGTCATCACCGCCATCGCCGAAAGCAATGGCACCGTCGTGGCCCCCATCGCTGCAAACGGCCCCGCCATCAAGTTCACCAAAACCGCAAACCCAGCCCCCTTCGAAGCCACCGCCAGAAAAGCCGTCACCGGCGTCGGTGCGCCCTGATACACATCCGGAGCCCAAATATGAAATGGCACCGCGCTGACCTTAAACGCCAAACCGCACACAACTAACGCCACGCCCACCCGCGCCAGCATGTGATCCGAATTCACCGCCAAAAATGCACCCAGCTCGCCAAAATTCAAAGAGTCACCCGTCGAAGCGACCAGCTCTGGACTCCCGCCCACACCATACAGCAAAACCATTCCGAACAACATCAGCGCAGAGCTGAAAGCACCCATCACTACATACTTCAAACCCGCCTCCAACGAAAACGGGTTATAGCGACAATACGCCACCAACACATAAAAGGTGATCGTCACTGTCTCTAACGCGACAAAAAGCATCACAAAGTGACTCGCCTGCACCAACAGCATCATCGCCGCCGTCGCAATACAAACCAGCGTAAAGAACTCCGTCCGAGGAAGATCCTGGCGCAGCAGATACACCCGACCCAGGTAAGCCACCGGAAGCGCTGCCAACAAAAAGAAAATCCTCAACGCCTGGGAAAAGGGCGTCTGGCGAATCATCCCGCCAAAGAGCGAACCCTCCCCAGCCCCGCTACTCGACAACAAGCCGAAGGCATTGGCCGAAGCCAGAAAAGCCCCAAAAATCCCCAATAAACCAACCATTGCCAACCCCGGCAACCACCTCGTCCGCTGCGCCGGCGTCGCCACCAAGTCCAGTGCCAGCAGCAAAGCACCTAGCAGAGCCACTGCAATTTCCGGCCACAGCGTCCACCACTGATTCGTCAACGAAAGTTCTAAATAAGCGTCAGCGGTCATAGCGACTCCCAGCAATTAAATCTTGTTTCCATTCCCAACTCCAAAACAGCTAACCCAAACGCTAAAAACCAAACCCCGCTACTCGGCCAGGGCTCCATCTCCCGGCTTCACCACCAGCAACCCGGCCCCCAACGAATTCCCCGCAGAGGCTGCCAGCGAATCACCCAAAGCTCGATCAATCCCATCGCTGATCGACCGCGGCCAAAAGCCCACTAACATCAGAATGCCCACTAAGACCAACACGGGCACCTTTTCCCCAAGTGACAAATCATAAACCTTCCCAGAATCAAAAACTGGCCGAAAACCCGCCGACGGTTGGCCCAAAAACACCCGCGCCACCGCCCGCAAACCATAAACCGCAGACAGCACAATTCCCACCGCCGCAGGTGCAACCGCCCAACTCAGCTCGCGACCCAACCCGACAAAAACCACAAACTCACCCCAAAAATTTGCAAAACCAGGCAGACCAATCCCCGCAAAAGTTACCGCAATAAACAACCCCGCCAACACCGGAGCCTTCGCCGCCAACCCGCCCAAACGACTCATCTCCAGCGTCCCCGCCCGAGACTCCACATAATCACCCATCAACAGCATCGCCGCCACCGATAACCCGTGCGCCATCATCAACACTACCGCCCCGCCTAAACCCGCCACATCAAAAACCGCAATACCCAAAAAAATGTAGCCCATGTGCATCACCGAACTATACGCCACCATCCGCCGCAAATCCGTCTGGGCCACCGTCGCTAAACCCATCAACACCACGTTACCCAAAGCCAGCCACACCAGCCAATCCCGCCACGGTGCCAATCCACTCGGCACCAAAACTGCCGCCACTTGCACCAGCCCATAAACCCCAAACTTCTTCAGCACCCCCGCGTGCAACATCGCATTCACCGTCGGAGCCGTTGCATACGCGCGAGGAGCCCAACTATGGAACGGAAACAACGAAACCAACACCCCAAACCCGAGCAGCAGCAGGCCAAAAACGTTTTCCTGCAACACCGTCTCCAAAGGCACTGCTCCCAAATAGGAACGCAACGCCAACAAATTAAAACCGCCCCAACCGCCCGCGCCATTATACAAAGCAATCAGCCCTACCAACGACAGCATCGCCCCCACCGTCAGATAAACCGTCAACTCCACCGCCACCATCCGCCGACCAGCGCGACCCCAAATACCCACCATCAAAAAAGTCGGGATCAATGCCAACTCGTGAAAAACATAAAAGAAGAACAGGTCAATCGAACCAAAAACCCCTAACAATCCCCCGTGCATTAGCATCAGCAGACCCAAAAAAAGTGTCCGACGATCTTCCGGCGCGGTTCGCAGACCATGCCAACCGGCAGCCGCCCCAACCACCGCCGCCAACACAAAAAGCGGCAACGAAATCCCATTCAGACCAAATGCTAACCGCACCCCGAGCAAATTGCCCAAGCCTAAATCGACACCATAACCACCCTCCCGCGCCCACAAAAAGGCAAAACCATCGACCACAGGCGACCCGTCAAAAACCGCCCATAAAACAAGGGCCGCGATCAGCGGCAATCCAATCGCCACCGAAACCAAGCCATTCACTAACCGACGCGGTAGCCACGACTGCCCCAGCAAAAGCCCCGCTGCCAACACCAAGGGCACCAAAATCGACCACTGAAGCAAAAAGGCAGTCCAACTCATAACAAAGTCCATCACCAACGTGAAAAGGCAACCGCACGAAATTGCATCCTAGGAAAACAATCCCAACGCAAAGCCCACATACAAAATCGCCCCGATCGCGAACCAAAAAACATAGCTATGCAAACTCCCCTGATGTAAGCCCCGCAACACCGCTCCGGTGAACCGAACTAATGTTGCTGATCCTTGCACCGCGACCATCGACACAACCAAAATATCCGCAGCGGCAACCACCTTCGCTAAACGGTCATAGATTTCACGAGTGAACCACGCGTAGAAATCATCAAACCACCCATGACGCTCCAAAACCGAAAACGCCACCGGTGCACGAACCGCTAGAGCATCAACCCGTGCACCCCGCCCGTAGAAAAACCACGACCCTAACAACCCTAGCAATAACACCACCAACCCCGCAATCACCACTGGCCAATGGACATGTGCGTCATGCACATAGTGGGCAGCCTGTTCCAAACCCTCATGAGGAACCGAAGTAACGCTCGGCAACCAGTTATAATGAACCGCGATCCCCGCGAAAACCGAACAACCCGCCAAAACCAATAACGAAACCGTCATAGATCTAGGGCTCTCTACCGCGTGACGCGCTTCTTCCGAATTACCAGACCCAAAAAACACTGTCCAAGTCATCCGGCCCATATACAGCGCCGTCGCCAGAGCACCGATCAACAACAGTCCAAAAACAACAAAAAAGACCGTCTCACCCGAAAGAATGCCCTTCGCTAACGCCCCGCCGATAATCGCATCCTTCGAAAACCAACCCGACAGTGGCCACAGCGCAACGTTTGCCAATCCCGCCGCCACAAACGTCCAGAAAGTCACGGGCATCCGCTTCCACAAACCGCCCATCCGAAACATATCCTGCTCATGATGGCATCCATGAATCACTGACCCTGCACATAGAAACAACGTCGCCTTAAAACATGCGTGCATCGCCAAATGAGCCATCGCCAACA
>DAIQNO010000074.1:7929-9309 GCA_036788355.1 Opitutales bacterium
ATTGAAAAGTGGGATTAGACTGATATCGCTATGCCCACCAAACCCACCGCCGCTGCCATATACCCCAAATGCGACAAAGTAGAGTAAGCCAAGGTCTTCTTAATATCGGTCTGGCCGAGTGCCCAAAATCCCGCCAAAAAGACCATCGCCGTCCCCAGAATAAGGATCACCCAAATCACCTCCGGCGTCAGCAAAAAGTAAATCCTGGCCAGCAAAAACACGCCCGCAGCCACCATCGTCGCCGCATGAATCAGTGCCGAAACCGGCGTTGGCCCCGCCATCGCGTCCGTTAACCACGCCTGCAAGGGGAATTGAGCACTCTTTCCCAAAAAACCGCAAATCAAACACAGCCCGATCCCTGTCACTGCATCGCGATCACCAGATTCCACTAACGACACCAACTCCACATAATCCGCCGTGCCATAATAGTGATAGGCCAACACGATGCCAATTAAAAACCCCAGGTCGCCAATCCGATTTGTCACAAAGGCTTTTAGCGACGCCTTGGCAGCCTCCTCTTTCGTCCAATAATGCGCAATCAACAAGTAAGAGCTAAAGCCAACCAACTCCCAGAAAATAAAAGTCATGAACAAATTTCCGGAAAGCACAATGCCCACAATCGAGAACATAAAAAATGCCAAACCACCAAAAAACCGTGGCCGCGCACCATCATCAGCCATGTATCCAATGCTGAAAATATGAATCCAAAACCCGATAAACGCTACCACCGCCAGCATCGTCGCAGCCAACGGATCAAACAAAAACCCTAGCGCAATGGTAAAATCTCCCAACACTAACCATGGAATCTCGAAGCTAACCGACGACCCATCCCGAATGGACAAAATAAGCAGTGCCGAAATCCCCAAGATTAGCGCGGCACAGCCCACCGAAAGCACTACCGAAAGCAGACCGGAACGACGCAAGAAAACTGCGATGCTCAACGAGACCATCAACGGCAGCGCTAACAACGTCAGAATGAGGACCGAAACACTCATGAAATACAGCAGTAGTTATCTGAAGTCGTGTTGATAAAACTGGATCGCACGGCTAATCCTTCAGCGACATTAAATCCGTCACCATTACTGAACGGCGACGTCGATACAACGCAACAATAATTGCCAGACCCACGGCAACCTCTGCTGCTGCGACCGTTATGATAAAAAACACAAACAAATTGCCATCGAGTGTCTCGTTGAAGCGCGAAAAGGCGACCAGCGCCAAATTAACCGCATTCAACAACATCTCAAGGCAAATATAAATGACCAGGGTATTTCGACGCAAAAGCACCCCAAAAGTCCCAATCACGAACATCAAGCCCGCAACAAGCAAATAACTATTTAGACCGATCGTCATAACCACCTAAGCAGCTGTGCCCTCCAC
>DAIQNO010000075.1:0-9293 GCA_036788355.1 Opitutales bacterium
GAGTTGGGCGTGCCGTCGTCGGAAGTTGAGGCGATTAATGAGCGTTGCCGCCGGGAGGTAGCCCTGGCGGAGGAGCGGACGGTCGCTAAAGCCTATCCAGTTCCCAGCTTCACGGCCATCCGGCCTTACGATCAGGAGTTGCTGGCCAAGCCTGAACACTTTGAGGTGCCGGGGGCCGGCGATATGACGATGCGCGAGGCCCTCCAGCGTACTTTGCATCGCGCCCTGACCAGTGACCCGCGGGTGACTTTGATCGGGCAGGATATCGAGGATCCCAAGGGGGACATTTTCGGGGTGACGGCGGGGCTTTCAACAGCATTTCCAGGTCGGGTGCAGAACTCGCCGTTGGCCGAAGCGACGATTCTGGGGACGGCCATCGGGCGCGCAATGGCAGGCGGGCGCCCCGTGGCCTTTATTCAGTTCGCGGACTTTTTACCGGTGGCCTACAACCACCTGCACTCCGAGCTGGCGACGATTTTTTGGCGTTCTCGCGGTCAGTGGGATTGCCCGGTGGTGGTCATGGTGGCCTGCGGCGGCTACCGGGCCGGAACGGGGCCGTTTCACACCCAGACTTTTGAGGGGGTCGCCGCCCACTCGCCGGGTCTGGACGTGATGATGCCCTCGACGGCACCCGAGGCCGCCGCGATGCTCAACGTAGCCTTGTCCTCGCAGCGCCCGACGTTGTTTCTGTATCCCAAGAATCTCCTGAATAGCCGGGCAGTCGGGGCCAAGGTGGGTGTCGAGACGGGCTGGGTGCGCCCAGGGACGGGTCGGCTGCTGCGTGGCGGCACCGATGTCTGTCTGGTGGGCTGGGGTAATACGGTGGCAGTCTGCGTAGAGGCAGCCGAGCAACTGGCGGCCTTCGGCGTGACCACTTCCGTAATTGACCTGCGCCAGATTAAGCCGTGGGACGAGGCCCTGGTGGTGCGAGAGTCGGAGCGGTGCGGTCATCTCGTAGTCGTCCACGAGGACAGCGTGTCCTTCGGGACGGGTGCGGAGATTGCGGCGAGGGTGGCGGAAAGGTCTGCACGCCCGATCAAATTACGTCGGGTGGCCCGACCCGACACCTACTTGCCCTACCATTTTCCAGGCCAGCTAGCCCTCCTGCCGTCCGTGCGTTCCGTAATGGACGCCGCTGCCGAGTTGATTGGGCTGCCGCTCGGCTGGCAGAAGCCCGAGGCCGGTGATGCCTCGCTCTTTACCATCGAGGCAATCGGAGCTAGCGCGTCCGATGATGCCGTGACGGTCTCGGACTGGAGCGTTAAGGAAGGTCAGATTGTCGCCATCGACGAGGTTCTGGGCGTGATTGAGGCCGACAAGGCAGCCGCCGACGTGCTGTCGCCAAAGTCGGGGACGGTGGAGCGGATTTTGGTGCCGGTGGGTGAGACGGTGCGGATCGGCACTCCGCTGATGACGCTGCGACTCTCGGCTCCCTCAACTTCGGGCAGTCGCGCCCCGGAGGTGCCATTTTTGACCGCTCCGTGGACAGCTCGATCCGGGGAGTCCGCCAGCTTTTCTCCGACGCCCTCCGGTATGGTTGTCGCTCCTTCATCGGCGACCCCGGCGGAGGTAGTGGCCTCGGAAACGGTAGTAGCTGCCCCCCAAGCACCGGCCTTTCCGCAGCTAGTGTCGGGTAAGCGGGGGCGCCCTTCGGTCGGGATCGCGGGCATTGCTTCGGCCAAGGGGTCGCGGGTGGTCAGCAACGATGAACTGTTGCGCCACTTTCCGGGGAAATTGAGTGCCGAGGTGGTGCGACACTCCGGCATCGAGTCGCGCCATTGGATTGGTGAAGGCGAGAGCGTGGAAACCCTGGCGGCCTCGGCGGCCCGCAAGCTCTTCGCCGACCATGCGGCCGAGATCGCCGACATCGACTTCGTGCTGTGCGCGACGACCACCCCGGATCGCGCGTGCCCCTCGCTGGCCTGCCGGGTTTTACACGCCCTGGGTGGGGCGGCGGAGTGCCCAGCCCTAGACTTTAGTGCGGCCTGCTCTGGCTACCTTTACGGGCTGCGTCTGGCGGCAGATTTCTTAAACAGTAAGCCAGCGGGCAAGGTGCTGCTGGTCACCGCCGAAGCGTTTTCGCCGCTGTTACGCGGGGAGGATTACGACACGGACATCCTTTTTGGGGATGCCGCGACGGCGACGCTGATCCACGGGCCGCAGGCACCGGGGGCGGTGTTCCTGGAGGTTCAATCACCGGTCATCTCGGCGCTGGGTGAGGGCGGTGAGTCGCTGAGCGTGCCCCTGTATGGGGGCACCGAGGGCATGCACATGCGCGGTGGACGGGTCTTTCACCAGGCAGTGCGGCGGATGGTCGCGATGTTGCATCGCGCCTGTGAGGAGCGCGGGGTCTCCGTGGATGGGCTGGACGGGATCATCCCGCACCAGGCTAACCTGCGGATTCTGGAGGCGATGGCGCGGCAGTTGAAGGTCGATAGCGATCGTGTCTGGCGTTACATTTCAACGGTGGGTAACACCTCTTCGAGCAGCATCCCGCTGTGCCTGGAAGCCCACCGCCAGGAGTTTAAGCCCGGGGGCCGTTATGCGATGGTGGCCTTTGGCGGCGGCTACACCTTCGGCGCAGCGGTGGCCGCGTGCCCGGCCTGAGGGTGTCGCGTGGGGCGGGCATCGTCGGAGGGAACGAGGAGGGACTTTCTCGGTCGTCCAGCTCGGTCGAAGCTCACCAGCGGGTTCTTCCGGTCTAAATTGTGGTTGCTCCGCCGTGACTGTTGGGACTTTTTAACTTGCTATGCCAGCCCAGTCGCCGCGCCATCCATTTTTAGAAGGGCTCAGTCGTCATCGGGGGGCGCCACCCACGGTGGTGGTGATTTTTGGGGCGTCAGGAGACCTCAATGCCCGCAAGCTGACGCCGGCACTTTACAACCTCGCGCTGGATAATCTGTTGCCGACTCGTTGGCAGCTCATCGGCTTTGGGCGCAAGCCGATGTCCGATCAGGCTTTTCGCGAAGATGCCCGATCCAGCGTGGAACAGTTTTCCCGCCGGGCGCTGCGGACGGATATTTGGGAGAGCTTTGCCCCTCAACTCCGCTATCTCGACGGCGGCTATGACGACCCTGCGGCCTTCGAGCGGCTCAAAGAGGCCTGCCTCGGCTTTGAGCGCGAGAGTGGAACGCCGGTGCAGATGGTCTTTTACATCTCGACGCCGCCGGGGGTCTTCGAACCGATCATCAACCAGCTCGGCCAGAGTGGGTTGGCGCAGCACCACCAGGACACGCCGCTGGCCAGTAAAGTGGTGATTGAGAAGCCTTTCGGGCAGGACTTGGACAGTGCCAGAGAGCTTAATCGGACGTTGACGCGTAATTTCGATGAGAGCCAAGTTTACCGGATCGACCACTATCTGGGTAAGGAGACGGTGCAGGACTTACTCGTGCTGCGCTTTGCCAACAGCATTTTCGAGCCGCTGTGGAACCGAAACTACGTCGAAAGCGTGCAGATTACGGTGGCCGAGAGTGTGGGGGTCGGCAGCCGGGCGGGTTACTATGACCACAGCGGGGCCACACGCGATATGCTGCAAAACCACACGATGCAGCTCCTCGCTCTCATCGGCATGGAGCCCCCGGTGTCTCTGTCGGCGGAGGATATCCGCGATGAAAAGGTGAAGCTGCTGAAGGCCATCCAGCCCCTGAAGCTCGACCTTCAGGACGGTGACGCGGTGCGGGCGCAATACACGGAGGGGTTATTGAACGGGGAGCGGGCGGTGGGCTACCTGCAAGAGAAGGACGTTCCGCCGACCTCGGGCACTGAGACCTACGCGGCCCTGCGGTTTTCCATCAACAACTGGCGTTGGCACGGTGTCCCATTTTACCTGCGGAGTGGTAAGCGGATGGCGCGCCGGGTTTCCGAGGTAGCGATCCAGTTTCGACCACCGTCGGGCAGTCTCTTTAGCGACAACCGGCGCTTTGACCTGGCCTGCAACACGCTGGTGGTGCAGATCCAGCCCGATGAGGGTGCGACCCTGCTCCTGAACTCCAAAGTGCCTGGCCTTGAGACCCGCACCCAGCCAGTAAAGATGCACTTCCGCTATGCGACGACTTTCGGCTCCAACACTCCCGAAGCCTATGAACGGCTGATTTTGGATGCCCTGGTCGGCGACTCCACCCTGTTTATCCGTGGCGACGAGACCGAGACTTCGTGGTCCCTCTACACCCCGATTCTGGATTGGTGGGCAGAGTGCGGGCGTCGGGGTCTAGATGCCTACGCGGCGGGCAGCTGGGGGCCACTCGGGGCAGAACGTCTGCTGTGGCAGAAGGGCCATCAGTGGCGCCGTCCGGGGCCTTAGAGCGATGCTGCAGTGCCTTTTTGGCAGCTCACGGAGGGAGGACGGCACGGAACTCCTGAGAGTCACTTCCTGAGTGTGGCTAGCAGAGGCAGCGGCTTGCTCCCCTCGTGGGACTCTCGGGCAGTTTCGGTTGTGGCTTGCACCATTTTGGTTGACACAGCTATCGTCCTTATAGCTTGACCTCACTGCATCCTCGCCGCGCCAGCGAGCCGATTTTCTGCCGCTCTACTCGCCCATGTTTCACGACTTTCGACGCGCTAACTTAGCCTCGACCCTCACTCGGGCCGCGCAGGTGGCCCTGTCCGTTTCTCTGTTGGTTCTGGTAAACTGGATTTCTCTCCAGTGGTATGCCCGACTCGACCTCAGTGCCGATCGCCGGTTTTCGCTTTCGGCAGAGACACTGGCCTATCTTCGGGTTTTGCCCGCGCCGATCGAGGTTTACCTTGCCCACGCGGGGGACTCAGCCGATGAGGTTTCTGAATTGGTGATGCGCGACCTGGAGAATCTGCTGGGGGCCTACCAACACGCGGCCTCGGTAGCGGGCCGTTCCCTTCAGTTCACTAAAGTAGACGTGCTTCGCCAGCATAGCCTCGCCCAGGAGCTGACTCGTCGCTTTAAGCTCGCGGACAATCAGCGCAACGTGTTGGTCGTGGCCAGCGGGGAACGTTTTCACCGGATTGAGCCGGGCCTCCTCTACGATCAACTGCCCGATGGCACCAACCAGTTTACCGGAGAGCGCGCCGTCACCTCGGCGATCATGCGGGTGACGGAGGAAAAGCAGCCAGTGGCCTACTTTCTGGTCGGCCATGGGGAGCTCGACGCAAGCAGTGCCGATTCCCTGCGGGGCATGTCCATCGCGGCAACCTACTTTAAGGATCGCAATTGGAGGGTCGAGAGCCTCACCATCACGCCCCGCCAAGGTGTCCCCGAGGATGCCGCCTTGCTGGTGATCGCCGGCCCGCAACAGCCCCTGCTGCCCTTGGAAGCCACGGCCGTTCAGACCTACCTGGACCAGCGCCAGGGCAGAGTGCTTCTGCTGGTCGATCCAGCAGTCGAGCACGGGCTGGATGAGCTGCTCTTTACCTGGGGCCTCCGGACGCCGGATGCGATCGTGGTCGAGACTGACGCGGACTCTGTTCTGCCGGGTGGCGACCTGATTATCAGCCGCTTCGGGCCGCATCCCATCACCGACTTTCTCTACCGAGGTGCCCAGCGCCTGGTCTTTGGCCTCACCCGGCCCGTGCTGGAGGATCTCAGCAGCCCGCCCGACGCCACCCGCCGAGCCACTGCCCTCCTCGGCACTTCAGACAGTGCCAGTTGGGCCGAAAGCGGCTACCGGCGCGGCGGCCCTTTTCGGTATGACCGGGCCACCGACCTCCCGGGCCCCGTCTCAGTAGCTGCCGCCGTATCCCGTGTCCGCCTCACCGACCTCGGTGGGGGCAGGCCTGCGGGACGCCTGGTCGTGGTCGGCAGTTCCAGCCCCCTCTCCAACCAGCGCCTGGCCGTTGCGGGAAATCTCCTTTTCCTTCACCAAGTCGTGGGCTGGTTGACGGAAGCCGATGAAGCCCTCCTGCAGATCCAGCCCCGACAATGGAAACCGGTCGAACTGACCCTCAGCGAAGGTGACCGGCAGCGCATCTGGCTGCAGCTCGCCATCCTACCCGCTGCCGCCTTCCTCGCCGCCGGAGCCGCCGCCCTCGTGCGAAGACGGTGAACACTGCCCCACAAGTTGCACTTCGGCAATAAGCCCGGAGGCAACCGGACCCCAATAGCCCACTGAACGACCCGCCCGAAACTGCACCTCCCACGCCAGCCCACCCCATCTGCGACTAACCTGCCACCAATGGAATCAAAGTTGCCCTTTTTTGACGACCGGGAGCCCGGCGAAGACCCCAACTGGCCAGCCCTCATGCGGGCCACCCTGATGGCCGCCATCCTGGCCAAGCAGGTCAACTACGTGGAACTCGCCGACCGCCGCGCTATCGCGATGATCACCATCAACGCCGTCATGCTGCCGGTGGCCCTTTCCCGCGTCCCCCAGGAGCTACCGGCCTTCATCTTCATCGCTTTCGGCATCCTCAGCCTCATCTCCGGCGTGTCCTGCCTCCTGCCCAAGCCCTACACCCGTGGCGTCGGGCGCGATTACGGCCTCCTTCACTTTACCGGCATCACCAATTACTCCGAGCCAGAATACCTGGAAAAAATGCGCGTCATGCTCCTCGACCGCAACTCCCTGGTCGAGCACTTCTGCTCCGACCTCTACCACCTCAGCCACTTCATCCTGATCCCCAAGTTCCGCTGGGTCAAAGTCAGCTACCTTGCCTTTCTCATTGGCCTCCTTGCCACCCTCGGCGCCTACTTGATCCCCGTCATCCAGGTTGCCCTCGACAACCTGGCTTAAGGCCCTCGTTTGGGGAGCCGACCTCGAAGCTAGCCTCCACCCCCTGGAACTTGCCTCTCGGCGTCAACGGCCCAACCGCCATGCCGCGCAGCAGCCAGAGTTAAACCCAGCGGTTTTCTTTGTGGCTTGGCTTTCCTCATGGATTGCGCCAATAACTAAGAAAACGTGGCTG
The DNA here is from genome assembly GCA_036788355.1 of Opitutales bacterium. GTDB lineage: Bacteria > Verrucomicrobiota > Verrucomicrobiia > Opitutales > Cerasicoccaceae > DAIQNO01. Next base: position 6,874 of record DAIQNO010000075.1, read on the forward strand.
TCCCCTTTGGGCGCGACCGGCTCCGCTACTCTCCCACTTCTTCTAGCCCTTTTTCTCGGATGAAGATTCACGTTCTAGGCACGGGAAACGCCTTTTCGGAGGTGTTGGGCAACACCGCTTTCGTAGTCGAGCACGACGGGTATTGCCTGGCCATCGACTGCCCGGATCGCTACCGCGAGGTGCTGGCCCGGCATCGGGCGGCCAGTGGCGCGACGCTGAGGATCGAGGACATCGACGCCTGGCTGATCTCCCACCTGCACGCCGATCATTGTAACGGACTCGAAGGCGTGGGCTTTTATCGGCACTTTGTCGAGCGGCGGCGGGCGATGATCGTGGCTCCGGAGGGGGTGGCCCGGACTTTCTGGTCGCAGCGTTTTGCCTCTTCGATGGGTCAGACGCGGCTGCCCGATGGCACTTGGGAGCGGCATTATTGTGAGGAGTTCTTTGACGTGCAGGTGCCTCCTGAGGATGAGGAAGTCGAGCTGGGGCCATTTCGGTTGGCGATCCGGCTGACGCAGCACCACCTGCCGGCCACGGCCGTCCGGCTCTCCGCAGGCGGGCGCACCTGGGCCAATTCCAGCGACACCACCTTCGACCCGGAGTTGATTAAGTTCCTGAGACCAGCCGACCTGATCTTTCACGAAACCGGCCCCGGTGCCGGCCATTGCGACTACGCCGCCCTCTGTGGGCTGCCAGCAGAGCTGCGGGCCAAGATGCGGCTGGTTCACTACGCGGACAACTTTCCGGAGGAGCCTCAGCGTCTGCGCCTGGCCCGACCTGGCGAAATCTACGACCTGGCCACCTGGGTGCCCGATGCCCGCACCCCCCATTGACCCTGCAAAACCAGGACTCTCTCCGTTCCGCGTCGCAACGGCAACCTGCCGCCATGAGCCCGTGCTGAGGGTGTTGTGACTGGTTCTGTTTCTCGCCCTTCCCCCTCCAGCCCCCTGCCCTTTTTCTGCACCGGTGTCACCCCCCTCTGACCACCCTTTTCAGGCCACTCCCGTCAACTCTGGCGTGACTTCAAGAGCCGCCGCGGAGCATCCGGAGGAGAGTGCTAATCTCTCGTTGGACCGTACGCGTCTGCAGCCGCTTGAGCAACCTCACCCGGCGTCCCCGGTGCTCCTGGAGGCCTATGAACTACGGAAGTCCTTCGGCAAGCGGGAAGTCGTCCGCGGGGTCTCACTCCGGGTCGCCGCCGGGGAGATTGTCGGCCTGCTCGGCCCTAACGGAGCGGGCAAGACCACGCTCTTCTATCTGATGGTGGGTCTAGTGCCCGCCGATGGTGGCAGCGTGACGCTCGATGGGCGGGAGATCACGCGGCTGCCGATGTATCGCCGCGCTCGCCTCGGGTTGGGCTACCTGCCCCAGGAAGCGTCCGTTTTTCGCAAGTTGACGGTGTATCAGAACATCCAAGCCATCGTCGAAACCTTGCCCATCCCCCGAAAACAGCGCGACGACACCATCCGCGAGCACCTCCACGACCTGCGCCTCACCGAGGTCATGCGGCAGCCAGCCTACACCCTTTCCGGCGGAGAGCGCCGCCGCCTGGAGATCGCTCGCGCCCTCGTCACCCGACCGCAATTCATGCTGCTCGATGAGCCGTTCAGCGGCGTCGATCCGATCAGCGTCGCGGAAGTGCAGGACCTGGTGGTGGACTTGGCGCGGCGCGGCATCGGGGTGCTCATTACGGATCATAACGTCCGCGAGACCCTCCGCATCGTCAACCGGGCCTACATTTTGACGGAAGGGCGCGTCCTGCGGGAAGGCAGCCGGGAGGTGCTGGTCAACGACCCAGAGGTGCGCGCCGCCTACCTTGGAGGGCGCTTTGAGTTTTAGACGGCCTCGCCGCCAGACGTCACCTTCCCGTTTCTTTTTCGACCATTTTACACCAAAAATGGAACCTTGACGCTCCAGAAGAGGACGCCATGCTCTAAGCATGTTGGCATTTTTGCAAAATTTTAAGGGATGGGAGATTCTCATCATCGTCTTCGTGATTCTGCTGCTTTTCGGCGGAAAAAAGCTCCCAGAGCTGGCCCGCGGCGTTGGCAAAGCGATTAAGGAGTTCCGCTCAGCAACGAAAGAAGCCGAGGACACTTTCCGCGAGGCGGTCGAAAGTGCTCCTGAGCCGACGAAAACCGCGCAGACCAAAACCGTCCGCGAAGCCCCAGCCCCTACGCCTGCCTCGGCCCCGCGCCCGGCAGAAAACGCGCCCCAGGCGTAGTTTCGCAGGCCCGGTTGTCATCCACGGCAACGCCACTCTCCTATAAGGGAGTGCCGTAACGGGACAGAAACGGGTAGTGCGATGACAGTTGCGACCAACTCGCCCGATCTGCCGAATTTCGGTGGAATCGCTGTCAACCGGTCATCCTGCTCTGGTGGCCCCTGCTGATGACCGACTGGCAACTGCAACCGCCCCA
>DAIQNO010000076.1:0-9267 GCA_036788355.1 Opitutales bacterium
CGCCCGGTGCTCCGGCTGGCCCTGCCCCGTCGCCAAAAAACGCCCGAAAACCTCAGCCGCCAGCCCCGGCTGCCCACTCCGCAACGCACTATCGGCCCACCTCGGCAGCCACTCCGCCCAACGCGCCTGGGCCTCGCGCTCCGCGCCAAAAACCGCTTCAAACTCGGCCAAAAGAGCAGCCGCCTCGACGTATCGACGCTCCTGATACGCCGCCAACCCGACCTGCAAAGCCTCATTCAAGGGCAGCCCCGTCAGCTCCGCCAACGATCCGCCCTGCCCCATCGACGCCGGTGTCTCCACCGCTAAACACCTCGACGCCAATAAACCAACCAGCACTCCCGCGACCATCGCCGCCCCCGCCAACCGCCAAAACACCTTCACCACCGCAGAACCTCCCTCCACCACCCGCGCCATCCTGCATTCCATGCCCTAAGTCTCACCAACGGAGTTTACCCCTTACCCGACCAAAATCACCTCAGCGGCTCCGACATCAGCATCGCCCGGATCGCTGGTGCCAGAAGATGCTGCGGGTGCGCATCCACCCAACCGTCCAGCCACCTCTGGCGCTCTGCCAACGGGAGCCGACCCCACAGCGTCACCGCCATCCGAGTCACCCCAGGGTCACCGTCGTTGAGTGCTAAAAGCAGCACCTCCGCCCACTCCGGCAACCGGCGTAAAAAACGGAACTGCAACGCCCCCGCCCGCACCTCACCCAGCGGATCCAGTAACAGCTCCCGCGAGACCTCATCCCCAACCTCCACAGGCAACACCGGTAACCGCTGCACCACCCGGACCCGCACATCGTCGTAAGGACTCTCCAACAGCGGCCACAGACCCTCCATCGCCGAAGCCTCCGGCAGCCGCTCAAAGTAGTTCAGCGCAATCGCCCGAACCTGTCGATCCGCATCTCGCAGTCGCACCCGAATCAGCTCCCGGCGGGAAGCCTCCGGCGATGCCTCCAGCAACAACCGCGTGACCTCCACCTGCCAATCCGATCGCCCCAATCCCCGGAGTAACTCCAGATCACCATCATCAAGGTGCAACATCCCCCGTCCCGGAGCCGACACCCGTTGCGCCAGCCATCGCAAGGCCAGCCGCCCCAACTCACTGGGCGTGTCCCCCCGAGCAAGCTCTGCCAAAACCCCCTTCACCACCCCCGGCGATGGCTCCAACTGCAACAAACTGATCAACGCCTGTAGCACCACCCGACGATCCGCATCGCCCAGCAACGCCTTCAGCCGCCCCACCGCCGCAGAACCCGTCCGCTGCGCCAAAACCTCCGCCAGTAGCTGCCGCTCCGCCGCCTCCGGGGAATCCGCCCAACGCTGCAACGCCGGCCACAGCACCTCACTGGGCAACACCGTGATCGCCAGCGGCAGCGCCCGCCGCCGCACCCCCGCAACCTCATCCCCTACCAACGCCAACCAACGCTCCGGCGGCAGTTGCAAATTCATCAACGGAAACGCCGCCAGAAAGTTCTCCCGCACCAACCCATCCCCATCCGCCGCCGCCCCACGCAAAACCTCCATCAACCGCGGCGACATCCCACCAACCTCACCAAACAACGCCAAAGTCCGCTGCACCGACAACAACAGCGGCAGCGCCGCAGAAATCTGCCGCCGCACCTCCACATCAGGGTCCGCCAGGGCACCCAACAACTTCAGGGACGCCCCCGGCGGCATCTCATAACGCCAGTCCAAAGCCGCCACCACCGCCGCCCGACGCACCCGCGCCTCCGGGTCATCCAACCCCCTCAACACCCCCTCCCGCGCCACCGGAAAAGGATACTTCCCCAGTAACATCACCGCCCCGGCCCGCGACTCCGCTTCCCCCGCATTCAAAGCCTCTAGGGCCGCCGCTATCGTCACCTCTAACGCCCCCCCACCGCCATCACGCTCCACGCCCTGCCCCAACCAACGCTCGCCCGCGCCATCCCTCAACATCGGCCCCTCCGATTGACCAACAACCCGCGAAAGCAGCATCCCTCCCACCACGATCATCACCGCCAAACGACGACCCATCCCTCCCACCATCGCCCACCACCCGCGCTGCCTCTCTCTCATCCCCGCACCATGACCTACCCCCATCGCCCTGTCCAGCCACCATCGCCCAAGCGCCCCCAGCTCGACCCCCACCGAAGCTCCCAAAACCGGCCCAGACCTTCCCTCACCCATGCCCGCCTCGCCATCACTCACTCAGGCCACAGACTTCCCGAAAATACCCCGCCAGCCGCCGCGCATTTCGCCGATTGTCATAGTTGGCCTCCACCCAAGCCCGCGCCCGCTGCCGCAACGCCTGCGCCAACCCGTCATCCTCCTGCAACCGCCGCAGATGCCCCAACCACTTCCACGGCTCATCCAACGACGCCACCAGCCCCGTCTCCCCGTCCGTGATCGCCTCCGTCGTCCCCGCCACCGGCGCCGTAATCACCGGCAACCCCCAAGCCATCGCCTCCGGAATCACATTCGGAAGCCCATCCCGATCCCCATCAGCGGCCACCTTACCCGAAAACAACATCACATCCGCCCACTGGTATTGCTGACTCACCACCTCAAACTCCACCTTCCCCACCAGCTCCACCACCGAACCAATCCCCAGCTGCACCGCCTCCACCGCCAACTGCTCTGCCAACGCCCCTCCACCCACCAGCCGAAACTCAAAACGCAACCCCTGCCGATGGCAAAACGCCAAAATCCCCAGCAACTCCCGATAACCCTTCTTCTGCACCAACCGACCCACCGCGATCAGCCGCAACACCAACCGCGGGCTCCTCAAGGGGCACAAACCCGGAAAAACATCCAGACCCCGACGCACCAGCTTCACCTTCGAGGCATCCGCCCCAATCTCTAACAACCGCCGCTGGCAAGAAAGCGTCGTCGTATGAATCAGCCGCGCCTCCCGCACCTTCACATCCAGCAACCGATCACCACCACTCTTAAACACATCATAAGCATGCGCCCCCATCGAAAACGGAATATCCACCAATCGACTCAATAACCAACCCGCCGTCGCCGGCATCGTCGCCCACACGCAATGAATCAAATCCGGCCGATTTCGCTTCTCAAAATGCTCCGCCTTCACCAACGCAAACGCATAACCATAAAGCGTCTCGCCCACATTCAACACACTCGACTCATCCCGCGGCTGTAAACGCTCCACCGCCTCCAACATCACCTCCGGCTTTAACCAAAGCCACTTCGGCAGACGCCAAAGAACCTTAAACAACTCCCAAAAATGTAACCGATAAACCTTGAATGAGCGCCAGCGCTGCTGCCCACCCATCAGTGTATAAAGACGCAATTCAAAACCCTGCTCGGCAATCAGCAGAACCTCCCGCTGCAAAAAGGTCTCCGAAGTTCGCGGGAAAGTCGTAAAAAGATAGGCAACTTTCACAAAACACCACTGAAGAGTTATCCAGCCTAAAATACACCCCAAGCTACCTTTTCCCCCGATAACCGTCCAGCACCACGTATCGACACTCAGTCCACACCACCAAAACAACCAGTAATTTACCCAAGCCGACCCGATGAAGGTTCTCGCAGAACCACCATCGGGAACCCACGACCCATTTCACCTAAACAACCTGCTCCAATGCCGGCACCGCGCTCTCTGGAGACGACCTAAAGTCGCGCTCCACCATCGGATTCGAAGCCGCCGGCACCCCAATTGTATCAATCTTCAAACGCCGATACATCGGGAGACCCGTACCCGCCGGAATCAGGTGACCCATAATCACGTTCTCCTTAAAGCCCGTCAAGTGGTCAATCTTACCCAACGTCGAGGCATCCGTCAGCACCCGCGTCGTCTCCTGGAACGAGGCTGCGGAAATGAAGGACTCGGTCTCTAGCGAAGCCTTGGTAATACCCAAAAGCACCGGTTCACCCTCCGCAGGCTGACCGCCAGCCTCCACAATCCGCTCATTCTCCTTCATAAACGCCGTGCGATCGACCTGCTCACCCCAGAAAAACTCCGAGTCGCCAGTATCCGTAATCCGCACCTTCCGCAGCATCCGAGAAATAATCACCTCGATATGCTTATCATTAATCGTTACCCCCTGCAGACGATAGACCTTCTGAATCTCCGACAACAGATACTCCTGCACGGCATTCGCCCCCAGAATCTCCAGCACCTCATGGGGATCTGCCGCACCTTCCGTCAAATGCTGCCCCTTCGAAACAACATCCCCCGGATGCACAATAATGTGCTTCCCATGGGGAATCAGGTGATCCTCCTCCTGCCCGGTATCCTGATTCGTCACCACCAGCCGCTTCTTCCCGCGCACCGTCGTGCCCATCGAAACAACCCCCTCGATCTTCGCCATCTCCGTCGCATCCTTCGGACGCCGCGCTTCAAACAACTCCGCCACCCGCGGCAAACCACCCGTAATATCCTGCGTCTTCGAAGCCGAGCGCGGCGTCTTCGCAATCAACGAACCCGCCGCGATCTCATCGCCTTCCAACACCGCAATTTGCGCCCCAGTCGGCACCGCATAATTAGCCAACACCTTGCCCGAGCGATCACGAACCTCGATCAGCGGATTCAAATCATCACGGTGCTCGATCACCACCGTCGCAATACGACCCGTAGAATCGTCCAACTCCCGCTTGATCGTCACCCCGGGAATCATATCCCGGAAACCAACCTCGCCAGACTTCTCCGAAAGAATCGGCACATTGTGAGGATCCCATTGCGCCAACTTAAATCCAGCTTTCACCGTGTCGCCATCATTCGCAAACAACACCGCGCCGACCGGAATGCCGAAATCCTCCAACACCTTACCATCCTCGTCGATCAGGTCAATCGCACCCGTTTTATTCAGCACAATTTGGAAGCCATTAGCCGCCTCCACAATCCGCAAACCCCGGAAACGCAACGTCCCAGACTGACGCACCACAATCTCCGGCTCCTTCAAGTGGCTACTCGCCACCCCGCCAATGTGGAACGTCCGCATCGTCAACTGCGTGCCCGGCTCACCAATCGACTGCGCAGCAATAATGCCCACCGCCGTTCCAATATCTACCAGACGCCCCGAAGCAGGATTGATCCCATAGGCCTTCGCCGAAAACCCATTACCCAAGCTATTGGTTAGCGGACTCATCACCTTCACCCGCTCAATATTCAATTCCTCGATCCGCTTAGCAATCGATTCAGTGATTAACTCACCGTTGCCCACCAAAAGCTCATCGGGATTGATCGGGTTACAGATATCCTCGCTGCTATACCGACCCGTTATCCGCTCATACAGAGGCACCACCTCGTCCTCGCCCTCGTAAATTGTGGTCTTCCAAACACCCGCACGATTACCATCATCAACACAGTTGATGATGACATCCATCGCCACGTCACACAGCTTCCGCGTCAGATAACCCGCATCCGCTGTCTTCAACGCCGTATCAGCCAACCCCTTTCGCGCACCGTGAGTCGAAATAAAATATTCTAACACCGATAGACCCTCCCGGAACGACGACAAAATCGGCCGCTCGATAATCTCACCAGACGGCTTCGCCATCAACCCGCGCGTTCCACACAACTGGCGCACCTGTTGCTTATTCCCCCGCGCACCAGAATCCATCATCAAATAAACCGGATTCACTTCCTCGCGGCCCCGATTATTCTGCAAGTTCTCAAACACCGCACCTGCAATCTCATCCGTCGCAAAAGTCCAAATCTCGATAATCTTGTTATACCGCTCACCGTTAGTGATGATGCCGCGACGATATTGCGCCTCAACCTCCTCAATCTTCTTCTGAGCCACCTGAATAATCGAGCCCTTATTGGCAGGGATAATCATGTCGCCCACCCCGACCGAAATCCCGGCCCGAGTAGCGATCGTGAAACCTAACGACTTCAGATTATCAAGAATCGGAATCAAATCCCGCTTTCCAGCCACGTAGTAGGAATGCATGATCAACTCTCCCAGATGCTTTTTCGCAACGGTGAAGTTAATGAAACCCAACCCCTTCGGCCAGATCTGACTAAACACAATTCGCCCGATCGTCGTCCGAATCACGCGCTTGTCTTTAACCCCATAAATCGTATCCTTACCAAAGTCAGGATTAACGAAATCAACCCAAGTGTGCAGATTGAAGTCGCTGCGAGTATGCTCTGCCAGCGTCGCCTCATTGCTACTCGCCACCAATGGCACCCGGCCCTTCGCCTTGTGTCGCGGCTCCACCGTCAGATAATACGCCCCCAAAACGACGTCTTGAGAAGGTGTTAAAATCGGCTTACCACTTGAGGGCGAAAAGATGTTGTGAGTAGCCAACATCAACAACTTGCATTCCATAACAGCCTCTAGCGACAGAGGAACGTGGACTGCCATCTGGTCACCATCAAAATCCGCATTGTATGCGGAGCAGGTCAACGGGTGCAGACGAATAGCGTCACCCTCAATCAATACTGGCTCGAAAGCTTGAATCGAAAGACGGTGCAAGGTCGGCGCACGATTCAACAACACCGGATGCCCCTGCGTCACCTCCTCCAGAATATCCCAAACCTCTGGAGACTTCTTCTCGATCATCTTCCGCGCACCCCGAACCGTGTGAACGAAACCCAATTCCTTCAGACGACGAATGATAAACGGTTCGAACAAAACCAACGCCATTTTCTTCGGCAACCCACACTGATTCAGCTTCAAATCCGGGCCAATCACAATCACCGAACGCCCAGAATAATCGACCCGCTTTCCGAGAAGATTCTGCCGAAAGCGCCCCTGCTTACCCTTCAGCATATCGCTCAGGGACTTCAACGGGCGATTCCCGGCACCCGTCACCGCACGGCCATGCCGACCATTATCGAATAGGGCGTCAACGGCCTCCTGCAACATCCGCATTTCGTTGTGAATAATCACATCTGGCGTCTTCAATTGAAGAAGATTCTTCAGGCGATTGTTGCGATTGATCACCCGACGATAGAGGTCGTTCAAATCAGAAGTCGCAAAGCGGCCACCTTCCAGCGGCACCAACGGGCGAAGATCTGGAGGAATCACCGGAAGCACATCAAGCACCATCCACTCCGGCTTCGCATGAGACTGTTCAAAGCCCTGCAAAACCTTCAATCGCTTTGCCAGTTTCTTCTTAATCTGCTTCGACCGAGTTCCATGCATTTGCTCGTGCAGCAATGCAATTTCTCCTGGGATGTCCAATGCCTGAAGCGAATCACGAAGCGCTTCTGCACCCATCTTCGCAACAAACGCGTCCTCACCATATTCATCCTGAGCCTGCAAATACTCCTGCTCAGTCAAAAGTGAACGAGGCTCCATGGGAGTCTTTCCTGGATCAACGACCAAATAATTTTCGTAATAGATCACCCGTTCGAGATTCCGAGCCGTCATGTCGAGCATCAGTCCCAGACGACTAGGCATACTCTTCAAAAACCAAATATGGGAAACCGGGACCGCCAACTCAATATGGCCCATCCGCTCCCGTCGCACGCGCGAAACCGTGACCTCGACACCGCAGCGGTCGCAGATCACGCCCTTGAACTTAATTCGCTTGTATTTACCGCACGCGCACTCGTAGTCACGCACCGGCCCGAAAATCCGCTGGCAAAACAGGCCGCCAGGCTCAGGCTTATACGTCCGATAATTAATCGTTTCCGGATTTTTAACCTCGCCGCAAGACCACTTCCTGATCACTTCCGGGCTCGCGATGGTGATCGCTACCGCATCGAAAGATTGATCCTTCTCGACCGCCAAAACTTCACGAACTTCTTGGGTATTCATAATTTAATTTTGAGTGCCTTTTTGCAGTATCCGCTTTAAAACTAACTAAACACCGCCTTAGACCCGTCATTCTCTTCTCACCAAACGCCAAATTGGGTTAACCCTATACGAGCTATAGCTTAGCAAAACAATCAATCAAATCGCCCGCTCCGTAGGTCGCGCCCTAAAACCAAGCGGATCATCTTCGCCAAGTCTAATGTCCAAGCAAAGACTCTGCATTTCTTTCATCAGCACATTGAAAGACTGCGGGATTCCAGCGGACAAGGAATTATCTCCTTTGACTAGTTGCTCATATATTTTGGTCCGACCAGCCACATCGTCAGACTTAACTGTCAAGAGTTCTTGGAGGGTATACGCGGCACCATACGCCTCTAGTGCCCACACCTCCATCTCTCCCAAACGCTGTCCACCGTATTGCGCCTTACCCCCCAGAGGTTGCTGTGTGATGAGAGAATATGGGCCAACTGCACGAGCGTGAATCTTGTCGGCGACGAGGTGATTCAGCTTCAATAAATACTTATAGCCCACCACAACCTCTTGGTCAAACCGCTCGCCCGTTCGCCCGTCAAACAATACACTCTTACCAGACTCCGGGAGCCCTGCCTTAATGAGAAACTCACGCACCGCCTGAGGCTCGTCTTTTGCCGGGTCAAAATTGGGTCGGGGCATCTCAGGGATTCCGTCAAAAATCGGAGTAGCGACCTTAATTCCCAGCTTCTCACAAGCCCATCCAAGGTGTGTCTCGAGGATTTGCCCTACATTCATCCGCGAAGGCACACCGAGCGGATTCAGGATAATATCGATCGGGGTTCCGTCCGGCAAATACGGCATGTCTTCGATCGGCACAATCTTCGCGATAACCCCTTTGTTGCCGTGGCGACCCGCCATTTTATCCCCCACCTGAATCTTGCGCTTTGCGGCTACATAAACCTTCACATTCTTGATGGTGCCGGACTCATCGACAAACCCATTGTCAACATTCTCAACCTTGCGTTCGCGCTCTTCCTCCATTTCGTCGAACTTCTTCTGGAAGCTATCGACAATTTCCATGATCTTGTTACGAACGGGCGATGGCTCGATCTCAATATCTTTCGCTACCGAGGCCAGCTTGCGCAAAAGCGTCTTGGTAATTTTTCGATTGGCTGGGATGATGACTTCACCGTTCTCGCCATTCAAGACTTCGAGCGGAATTTTCTCTCCAAGCAGGATATTGGATAACGCCTCTGTGAGCTCCTCGCGGAGCCGATCGCCCTGAGTTCGATAGTCCTCGTTAATCTTCTTGGTCTGGCGACGACGGTCAGAAGTCGAAAGTTTTTCCTTATCCTTTTCGGCCCGGCTCGATACCTTAACATCCATCACAATACCGCTTACGCCAGACGGAACCATCAACGAAGTGTCTTTGACGTCCGCCGCCTTTTCGCCGAAAATAGCGCGCAGCAGTTTTTCTTCAGGAGCTAATTCGGTCTCAGACTTCGGCGTAATTTTGCCTACAAGAATGTCACCAGGCTTCACCTCTGCCCCGACCCGAATCACGCCGTCGCGAT
>DAIQNO010000077.1:0-4279 GCA_036788355.1 Opitutales bacterium
GTCGCACGCGAGACTGGTGTTGTAGCTTACTTGGAGGGGCCGAGGTGGGGCAGGAGGAAGGGGGCGGTGGGGCTGAGGGGTGCCTGGGCGAGTTCGGAGAGGGGCCCTTGGAAGAGGATTTCGCCGCCAGCGGTGCCGCCGTGGGGGCCGATCTCGATGAACCAGTCGGCCTCGGCGAGAAGGTCGAGGTGGTGCTCGATGACGATGACGGTGTGCCCGAGGTCAACGAGCCGCTGGAGGAGGTGGGCGAGGCGTTCGACATCGGCCAAGTGCAGGCCGATGGTCGGTTCTTCGAGGATGTAGAGGTTGGGCTGGAAGCCGCCGCGCCAGTGCTCGGCGAAGGTGGGCAGCCCCTGGATCAGTTCGGAAACCAACTTCAGGCGCTGGGCCTCGCCGCCGGACAGGGTGGGGCTGCTCTGGCCAAGTTCGAGGTAGCCGAGGCCGGTTTCGACCATCAGGCCCAGCATTTCCCGGAGGCGGGTGTTGAAGCTGAAGAAGGCGGCGGCCTCGGTGAAGTCCATCTTGAGGACGTCGGCGATGCTGCGGTCATTCCAGCGGATTTCTTCGATTTCGGCACCGTAGCGGCGACCGTCGCAGGCGTCGCAGGCGACGTAGGTGTCGGGCAAAAAGGGCATTTCGACTTTAGTGCGCCCGGCTCCCTTGCAGGCTTCGCAGCGCCCCCCGGCGGTGTTGAAGGAGAAGGTGCCGGGGCTATAACCGCGGAGCTTGGCCTCGGGCAGGGAGGCAAAGATGTCTCGGATGAGGTCGAAGGCACCGATGTAAGTCGCGGGGGTCGATCGGGGCGTTTTGCCGATGGGGTCTTGCTCGACCTCGATGACTTTGCGGAAAACGTGGCCGTTGAGCAGCTCGCCGAAAGGGAGATTGAGGCGACCCGAACTGGGCGTGAGGTGGGGCTGCTGGCGGGCGATCGCGGCCTCGACGGCCGGCTTCAGGAGGTCGCGGATGAGGGTGCTCTTACCGGCACCGGAGACCCCGCCGACCATACAGAGCCGACCGAGCGGGAGGCGCAGGTCGCCTCCGCGCAGGTTGCGGAGTGCGGCTCCGTTGAGGATCAGCCATTGCGGTTCAGTGGACTTGGTGGCCCCGCGCCGGGGGGATTTAGTCGGCGACGCCGGTAGGGGGCGGTAGTGGCCGCGCAGCGGGTGTTGGGGAGGCTCGCGGAGATACTTACCGGTCAAGGAAGCCGGGTTGGCCAGAATCGTCTCCAGGGGGCCTTCTGCCAGAATGTAGCCGCCGTTGATCCCGGCGCCGGGGCCGAGGTCGATGATGTGATCGGCCTGCGCCATGGTGTCGGCGTCATGCTCGACGACCAGCAGCGTGTTGCCCTTATCGCGCAGGGCCAGGAGGGAGTCCATCAGGGCGGCACTGTCGCGGGCATGGAGGCCGATGGAGGGTTCATCGAGCACGTAGAGCACCCCGGCGAGATTGGTGCCGAGCTGCGCCGCGAGGCGGATCCGCTGAGCCTCACCTCCGGAGAGCGTGTTGGAGGCGCGGTCGAGCGACAGGTAGCCCAAGCCTACGCGATCCAGGAAGGCGAGCCGTTCCCGGACCTCGGGGACGACCTCGGCGGCGATGGCCTGGCCACGGGTATCGAGGTCGAGCAGGCCGAGCGTGGCCAGCACGTCTCCCGGAGCCAGGGCGAGCAGCTCTGGCAGGGAAATGGAATCGGCGCGGGCCAGTGAGGAGGTCGGCAGCCGTCCAGTGGCCTCGGCCCGCAGGGGGAGGCGCACCGCGCGGCTGAGGCGGTTGAGGCGGGTGCCGTGGCAGGTCGGGCACGGGATGGTTTCCGGGATTTTGCGGCCCGCGAGGTGGGGGAAGGCGTCGTCTTCCACCATCCAGGGTTCTAGTTGGCCCTGACCTCGGCACTCCGGGCACCAGCCCCGGGCGCCATTCCAAGAGAAGTCCTTGGGGTCGAGTTCCGGAAAGGCCTCGCCAGTCGCAGGATCGGTGCGGGAAGTCGAAAACCAGCCCAACTCCCGGCCCTGTCCATCGAGAAGCTGGCAGGCACCCTTGCCGAGCCGAAGTGCCTCTTTCAAGACCGCTGCCCGGGCTTCACGGAGGCGGACTTCCGGGGGGACGGGTTCTGGCTCTGGGTCGTCGAGGATCGGTGCCGCTTCAACCGTGGCAGCGGCCACCTTTTTCCGGGCTGCGGTGGCGGAAGCGGCCCCCAGGGGCGGCTTTTTGGAGCTGGTCGGCGGTGGTAAATCCTCGATGGCCAGCGGAACGGGCAGCAGCACCTCGACGGTGTGCTCACGGTAGCGGTCGAGCTGGCGGAAGGCAGCGGTTTTGACGATCCGTCCGTCGCACCGCAGCTCCTGAAAACCGTGGTCGGCGGCCCAGTCGGCCAGGGGTTGGTGGTGCCCCTTGCGGTTGCGGACGAGCGCGGCGGCCAAGCGCGGACGGCTGCCTGACGTGGTAGCCCGCGCGGGGGTGGCGATAGCCGCGAGGCGCCCTTCGAGCTGCACGGACAACGCGGCAGGCGTCGCGGTCACCACGGGTTCCCCGGTGGTAGGGCTGTGCTGGATGCCGACTCGGGCGTAGAGCAGGCGCAGATACTGGGCCACCTCAGTGACCGTCGCGACGGTAGATTTCCGGGTGCCGCGGGTGACCCGCTGCTCGATGGCGACGGTCGGCGCGATGCCCTCCAGGGCATCCACCTCGGCGCGAGGGAGCTGCTCGACGAACTGTCGGGCGTAGGCCGACATCGACTCCATAAAGCGCCGTTGCCCCTCGCCGAAGACGATGTCGAAAGCCAGTGACGACTTCCCGGAACCCGAGACGCCGGTCACCACGGTGAGGGCGTGGTGGGGGATTTCGAGTGTCAGGTTGCGGAGGTTATGGGCGCGGGCGCCGATCACCTTGAGGCAGGCCGGGCGGGGGGGCACTGCCAGAGGTGCTGGGCCAGCCACCGACAGCAATCCTGATCCTACCTCGGCACTGGGGGCGGCGCAAGCTTGGTCGCTAATTCTGGCAGCAACGTGGGCGGCCAGAAAGGGGCCGGTCACGCTGCCGGTCAGCTGTTTTGCCAGGTTCTCCGGGGAGCCCTCAAAAACGACCTGTCCGCCCTGTTCTCCGGCTTCTGGGCCCATCTCAATCACCCAGTCTGCCGAGGCGATGACGTCGAGTTGGTGCTCGACCACGACCACGCTGTAACCCGCCGAGACCAGGCGCTTCAGGAGCCCATTGAGGCGGGCCACGTCCACGCGGTGCAACCCGGTGGTCGGCTCATCCAGCAGCAGCAAAGTCCCAGAGGAGGCGTCGGAGAGGTCACCGAGGTATTTCACCAGCTTCAGGCGCTGCGATTCACCGCCCGAGACGGTGTTGAGCGGCTGCCCGAGGGTCAGGTAGCCCAGGCCGACTTCCTCCAGGAGTCGGAGTTTTCGGGAGATTTTGGGGTATCCAGCGAAAACGGTGAGGGCCGAGGTGGCATCTAGGCCCAGGATGTCGGCCACGCTGAAAGTCCCCCATTTCACCGCCAGCACTTCCGGCTTAAACCGCTCGCCGTCGCAGACCGGGCAGGTGGTGTAAACGTCGGCGAGGAACTGCATCTCGACCTGCTCGTAACCGAGGCCCTGGCAGTTTTCACAACGACCTTCACCGGAGTTGAAGGAGAAATGGGAGGCTTTTAGGCCGCGCTCTTTCGCCACTTCAGTGGAGGCCAGCAACCCCCGGATGTCGTCCCAGATTTCGACGAACAGGGCAGGGTTGGAGCGGGGGGTGCGGCTGACCGGCGATTGGTCAACCAGGGCTACCTCGCGCACCTGGTGAGAGCCCTCGACGCGCTCAATGGTGGCCGGATCCTCGGCGGAGAGCCCCTTCTGGGTCCTCAGACCGTCGTAAAGTACCCGGTTGAGGAGGGTTGACTTGCCTGAACCGGAAACCCCAGTGATGGCCACTAACTTGCCCAGGGGCAGGGCAACATCGAGGTTCCTCAGGGTGTGCTTCGCGATCCCGAAGAACTGGATCCGGGCCTCCGACGTTTCCCCGGTAGCCGCCGAGGTTGGTGCTGGGGGCAGTGCGGGCACTCGGCTGGGCAGAGTGGTGCCCGTGGGGGTCGCCGGAAGCAACGCGACTTCTGTGGTCAACTGCCCTCGCAGGCACTGGCCGGTGAGGCTGCGACGGGCGGCCTCGGACTGCCCTGCTAGCAGCTCCGCGACGGGGCCAGCGTAGGTGAGGTAGCCGCCGGCTCGACCTGGCTGCGGGCCGAGTTCGATGAGGTAGTCGGCGGCCCGCATCACCGCCTCGTCGTGCTCCACCA
>DAIQNO010000077.1:4289-9244 GCA_036788355.1 Opitutales bacterium
CGACGAGCTGGCGCAGGATGCCATTGAGGCGATCAATATCGCGGGAGTGGAGGCCCACCGAGGGCTCATCAAGGATAAAAAGGGTGTCCGTGAGTGCCGTGCCCAGGCAGGTCGTCAAGTTGATCCGCTCAACCTCCCCGCCAGACAGGGTGCGGCTGGCCCGGTCGAGGGTCAGGTAGTCGAGTCCGACCGCCCCGAGGTAATTCAGGCGGGCCAGGATGCCGTCGAGGGCATGTCGCGCCTGCCGTAGGGTGATAGCCGCTGAGTGTGCTGCATCGGAGGCGGCGGGGCGATCCGCAGCGCTTTCCTCGTCACTCTCGCCGAGCGCAGCCTGACGGCGGGCCTGCTCACTCTGGCGCGAGGGGATGGTTGACTTCCCCAGTGAGCGATCGGTGCCGTTCTTCGGCTGTTTTCGCCCTGCCTGGGGCTCCGCCTCGACCACTTCTGCGGTTCCCTCGTCGCTGGCCTCTTGCATGAGCTGGCGCAGTCGATTCAACGGCAGTCGGTAGAGGTCGGGGAGGGTGGAGCCGCGCCATTTCCAGTTGAGGGCTTCGGGCTGTAAGCGGGCGCCCTTGCAGCTTGGGCATTCAATGTAGGATCGGTATTTCGAGAGAAATACCCGGACGTGCATCTTGTAGGTGTTGGACTCCAACCACTTGAAAAATCGCCGCACGCCATACCAGTGCCGTTGCCAGGCGGTATCTGCGGCCGGGTCGCCGGGGTCGGCTGATTTCTCGGTCTCGGGGTAGTCAGGCTCCCCATCCATCACCAGGCGTCGCTGTTCTTCAGTCAGCTCCTTCCAGGGCGTCCGCATCGGAACCCCCAGGCGCTTCGCGGCGCGTTGGAGATCGGCCAGGCAGTTGGAATAGACTTCACCGGAAAACGGCTTGATGGCTCCGCGCTGTAAACTGAGGGAGTGGTCGGGAATGACCAGCCGATCGTCAATTTCCACCACCCGTCCGAAGCCCTTGCAACGCGGGCAAGCTCCCATCGGAGAATTGAAAGAGAAGAGGTTCGGCGTGGCCGCGCGAAAGCGCTGATCGGTGGTCGGTGAGTGCAGGCCCTCCGTAAAGGTCAGGGTTTCCTGGGCCTGATCGCCTTCCCACCGCACCACCTGCAGGGACGCCTGCCCGAAATGGTAAGCCTGGGTCAGGGCCGCCAGGGCGCGGGCGCGCTGGCTGGTGGCTAATTTCAGCCGATCGGCGACCACCGCTACCGCAGGGGTGCCCGCTGCTTCCAGGTCGGCGGCGATCGCCGCCAGGGACGAGGCATCCAGGCGGATGACCTCACCGGCGACTCCAGTCCTGCCCGAATTGGCGGGCTGGCCGGGAAAGCCCTCGTGGCCCTCTTTGACTCGCCAGAGCCGACTGAAGCCCTGCCCGGCAATGTGACCCAGGGCCTCCGACCAAGACAATTTCGGGGGCTTCACCAGCCGAAAAACGACTAAAATCGTGGCGGAACTTCCCCAGGCTGAGCGCACCTTGTCCCAGACGCGCTCCGGGTAATCATGCTCGATCAGCTCACCGGTGGCCGGGTCGAACAACTGAGCTACATGGGCGAACCAGACCTTGAAGTAGTCGCACAGCTCGGTCATGGTGCCGACCGTGGAGCGGGTGGCCCGGACGCTGTTTTGTTGTTGGATGGCAATCGACGGGCGGATGTTCTCGATGGCATCGACCTTGGGCCGGTCCATCATCTCCAGAAACTGTCGGGTATAGGGCGAGAATGTCTCGACGTAGCGCCGTTGCCCCTCGGCGTGCAAGGTCTGGAAGACCAGAGAGCTTTTCCCGGTGCCCGAAAGACCGGTCACCACGGTCAATTGGCGCAACGGAATATCGAGGTCAAAACCGCGCAGATTATTCTGGCGCACTCCCCGCAGCCGCACGCAGTCAGTTCCCAGGCGGCCCACGGAAACCACCCCCGGCATCAACCCGCTTTCGGCGGCACCCTGGGAGTCGGGCTGCGCGGCTAAGGCGAAAAGTTCCTGAGGATTTAGATTTTCGGGAAGTTCCCGAGGGTCAAGATCCTCGGGTTGTTCCTGGCGGTCACGATGCGCGGGCTGTTCCGGACGGACGGGATGCTCCTGCGGGGAAGGAGGGGCAGCAGGCTCGGGCTGAGCAGGCGGCGCTTTGGGAGTGATGGCCACTAGACGACGGCTCATCACCGGGGTGGCGATCGCTGCCCGCTGCGGCTCTTTGGCGGCGAGGTCGTTGAGCTTCCGCAGTTTTTTACTCAGTTTTTCGAGTTGGGCCTTCACCGCCGCCAACTCGGCATCGCGGCCAGCGCGTCCGTCCGAGCCACGATCTCCCCCGGCACGGCTGGCCGAGGCGGATTTCGGTTGAAGAGGGGTGGCGGCTGGCTTTGGCGTGGACTTCCGGGGCATGGCTTAAAAAACTACCTCTGAGAGCGTCGATGCACGTTCTGCCAAGGACAAGCGCGGAAAGGGGAAACCGTCGCATTTCGGGGCCGTAGCCCGCCGGACAACACGATTTTACCCTGAGTTGAAGTCCGACCCTACGGCGACGAGAATAAAGCCTCAGGCGTTGTTCAGCAGTCACTTTGGACTTGAGCGATGGGAATCCCTTAAATTATCTATTCCATGGCGCCTCTAAAGCATCTTCTCAACCTGATTTAAGGGGAAAAAGAGGAAACGTGCCGTTAGGCCGAGGTTGATTTTAATTATCTCAGCGAGCGATGAGAATTCTTTACTTAGATGACCATCCGGATGTCTGCCAGAACGCCCGCAACAAGCTGGCCGCGCTGGGTCATCAGGCTTGGGTGGTTTCGACCCATGAGGAAGCGTTGTCGATCTTACGCGATCCTGAAAACAAGGTGCAGCTAGTCATCGCCGATCACCAGGTTGGCGGTGCGGAGGGCCTTAATTTTGTGCTAGGGCTCCCGGCGGCCTTTCCGAGCACCAAAATCTGCGTGCTATCGCCGCAGATCGCCCGGTCGGTTGCCAACCAGCTCACCGCCGCTGGGATAGAGTTTTTCCAAAAGCCGGTGTTGCTCGAGATGCTGTTGCGCGAGGTGCGGGTGCCGCCAGCCGGCAAGACGGTCGTCCCTTGGACGGAAAAGCCCTCAGAGGGGCCGCGCGCCACCGGTCTGTTGCCAAAAAAGGGCGTCGCTGAGTAGCAGCCACGTGCCTCAGTCAGCTTCCCAGGAACCCCCAGCCAGCCCCGCTTTCCCCAGGTCTGATGACTGGCGCCTACCTTGGGGTCAGGGGAGTTGTTCTGTTTCCGGGAAAGGCGGCGAGGGATTACGCTTGATCCGACCCGCTGATGAAGAGACCTTCAGCGGCAAAGATGGAAAAACTCGCGCTCCTCTCGGTCAGTGATAAGACCGGCATTGTTGACTTTGCTCGCTCGCTGGTGGAGTCGCACGGCTATCGGTTGCTGAGCACTGGGGGGACGGCCCAGGCGCTGCTCAAGGCGGGGTTGTCGGTTACGGAGGTCTCCGAGCACACCGGGTTTCCGGAGATGATGGAGGGCCG
Organism: Opitutales bacterium; assembly: GCA_036788355.1. Lineage (GTDB taxonomy): Bacteria > Verrucomicrobiota > Verrucomicrobiia > Opitutales > Cerasicoccaceae > DAIQNO01. The sequence continues at coordinate 7,783 of DAIQNO010000077.1, forward strand.
GCTCAAGACGTTGCACCCGATGATTCACGGCGGGCTGCTCTGTCGCCGCGATAATGCGGAGCACCTGGCGCAGGCAGCCTCGCACGGCATCAGCTTGATCGACCTGGTCTGCATCAACCTCTACCCTTTCGAGGCCACCATCGCCCGCCCGGATTGCACGGTGGAGTTAGCGATCGAAAATATCGACATCGGCGGGCCGTCGATGCTCCGCAGTGCGGCGAAGAATGCCGCCGCAGTGACCGTCGTCTGCGACCCTGCTGACTACGCAAGGGTTCTGGCTGTCCTGTCGGCGGCGGCCACCGATGAGGGCGACCTGGAGTTGTCCGCCCTGCGACGGGAGCTGGCTTTGAAGGTCTTTCAGCGGACGGCGGCCTACGATGCGGCGATCAGCACCTACCTCGCCCAGCAGTCGGACCCGCAGGCCGCCACCGGCTTTCCGGAGGTGTTTTCGCTGACCCTGCCGAAGGCTCAGTCATTGCGCTATGGAGAGAATCCGCACCAGCGGGCTGCCCTCTACGGGCGTTTTCATGAGTGTTTTGAGCAGCTCCAGGGTAAAGAGCTGAGCTACAACAACCTCATCGATATCACCGCTGCTGCCTATCTGATCGGCGAGTTCGAAAAGCCCACGGTGGCCATCTTGAAGCACACCAACCCTTGCGGGGTGGGTTCCTCGATCGAGGGCGTGTCGGCGGCCTGGGAGTTGGCTCTGGCGACGGATCGCACCAGCCCGTTCGGGGGGATTATCGTCATGAACCAGACCATGGACGCCGACTTGGCGGAGCAGATTGGGGAGATTTTCTGCGAGGTCATCATCGCGCCTGAGTTCACCCCGCAGGCGCGGGCGTTTTTTGGGCGCAAGAAGGCGGTTCGGCTGATGCGGGTGCGGGATTTCCTGCGGGCGGAGAGTCTGCGGGAGGTGCGCAGCGTCATCGGGGGCGTCCTGGTGCAAGATCGCGATCAGAAGCGTCTGCGGCGGAGTGAAATGACGGTGGTCACGGAGCGGGCACCTAGCGATGCGGAGTGGGCGGCGATGGAGTTTGGCTGGCGCGTGGTGAAGCACGTCAAGAGTAACGCCATTGTTTACGTGGCTGCCGACCGGACTTTGGGCATCGGTGCTGGTCAGATGAGCCGCGTCGATAGCAGCCGGGTGGCGATCCAGAAGGCTGCCGACGCCGGGCTGAGTCTGGCGGGGTCGGTGGTCTGCTCCGATGCCTTTTTCCCGTTTCCCGATGGGCTGTTGGCGGCGGCGGACGCGGGGGCCACGGCAGCGATCCAGCCCGGCGGCTCCGTCAAGGATGACGCGGTTATCGAGGCTGCCAACCGGCGTGGGATGGCGATGGTCTTCACCGGAGTCCGCCATTTCCGGCACTAGATCGTGTCGCCCATGCGGAGGTGGCTCGCTCCGTCGATGACGGCACTGCCTAACTAAAAAAATAATGCCTTGAAATCATGGGTAAACTTC
>DAIQNO010000078.1:0-9230 GCA_036788355.1 Opitutales bacterium
TGGATAATAATAAGCAGTGCAAGATGTTTCATGAGCTGACCTCAGTGGCAGGCTGGCCTTAACGTTTTTAACCAATCTCCTGATAAACACTAGTGGCCCGTTGACTTCGTGCAAGGGTAAAAATCAGGCATGAGCGGTCATTCCGTCACTAGAGCAACGCGGCGGGCGGGGTAATCGGCTCCACGCGAGAGCACGCTACCTTTCCCAAGATTGAGGGCAATTTTCGTCTCTGAGTCGCGTCGGCTCGGGTTTAGGTCAGAGCCGACACCCGCCCCCAGTTGCCCGCACAACCCCAGGCCTAGCGGACGGTGACTTTCGTCACCAAAATGTCACCAACCGGACGCCGGAAGGTCTCGCCGCGGCGTCTAGACCTCTGCAAAAATCACGGCATGAGCGGTATTTTTCAAAAGGTGTTTGGGATCTTGGTTGGGCTCGGCGGCGTTGGCTTGCTATCGACGGCCCTCGCGTCGGATGGCGTGCGCCCTTGGGTGGCGGCACCCGAGGTCATCCGGCAAGGCGGAACGCCGGGCGAGATTAGCGGCGTAGTCTTCCATGACCAAAATGGCGACGGGCACTACCAGGCCGGGGAGCCAGGCATCGCGGGGGTTCTGGTGACCAACGGCCTCGCGGTGGTGGCCACCGATGCCGTTGGCCGCTACACCTTGCCGGTGCGGGATGACATGAACCTCAGCGTGGTGCAGCCCTCGCGATGGGCGGTGCCGACCGACGCCCATCGCGTGCCGCAGTTTTCCTACGCCCACAAGCCGCTCGGCTCGGCGACGAAATTGCGTTACGGTGGCCTTCCGCCCACCGGCGAGGCTCCGGCCACCATCAACTTTCCCCTGCAACCGGCAGCAGAACCGACGGGAACCTTCCTCGCGGCCATCATCGGAGACACCCAAGCCTACTCCCACCGGGAGGTCAGCTACCTGCGGGACAGCACCCTCCGCGACCTGACCCAACTGCCCGAGGGTCGTCCGGACCTGCTGCTCTACGTGGGGGACGTGGCTGGCGACGACCTCAACCTCCTGCCCCGCATCTTTGCCGTTGGATCGTCCGTAGGGGCACCGCAATTCGCGGTGGTGGGTAACCACGACATCGACCTCGATGCCGACCGCTACGCCGACTCCGCCGACACCTGGCGGCGGCTGGTCGGCCCGGCCTACTACGCCTTCGAGCACCAGCAGGCACTGTTCATCGTGCTCAACAACGTCTATTTTCCTTCCACTGGTGAGCGCAGCAACAGCTACCGGGGCTACGTCGATCCGGTGCAGATGGCCTGGCTGTCCAACCTGCTGGAACTCGTGCCCACTGACCGACTGATCGTCATCGCCCACCACATTCCCTTCTTGTCCTTCGTCGATGCCGATTCCGCGCAACACCAGACCGAGAACCTCGCCGCCATCCACCAATTGCTGGCCGGTCGCCCTGCCGTCTCCCTTTCTGGCCACACCCACACCATCGAGAACCACGCGCCGGGCCAAGTCTTCGCGGGCTGGACGGCCCACACCGGCATCACCGAGCTGCCGTTTCGCCACCTCATCGTCGGTGCCGCCTCCGGCTCGTGGTATCAGGGTGACCTCGATCACCACGGCGTCCCGATGTCCCTCCAGCGGCTCGGAGCCCCCAAGGGCTTCCTCTTGCTAGAGGTGAACGGCACCGACTACCGGGAAACCTACCGCGGAGCTGGAATCGACCCCCGGACGACGATGTGGGTCGGCCTGAACACCCCGCCGTTCCGCCACTGGTTCAACACCCTGCAGGAATGGCGAAAAACCCCCGCGCGTGAACGCTCACCCATCCCACCGTTTTCCATCAACGACCTCCCCGATACCCGGATCCTCACCCCGGAAGACCTCGCCAGCGGGGTCTTCCTGACCGCCAACGTCTGGGCCGGTAGCTCGGAGACAACCGTCGTGGCCCTCCTGCCGGGCCGAGACCCCCTGGCCCTGACCCGCACCCAGGAAGGCCGCGGCGAAGCACCGCGAATCGGTGCCGCCTGGGCCGACCCCTTTGCCTCGCAACGCCAACTCAACGTGGCCCGTTTCGCGCTCCAGAGCACCTCGGGCATTGCCAGAAACCAAGGCATCGAGCTGTTTCGCGGCAGCCGCACCGGGCCCGCCGCACCGCAGCCGATGGGTGCCGTCGCTGACCGAAATATGCACCTCTGGCGCGTCCAACTGCCGTCCGATCTGCCCACCGGCGTGTATCCAGTCCGCATCGAAGCCACCGACCGCCACGGCCGCACTTCTACCGAGACGCTCCTCTTTGAAGTCGCCCCGACCCGCCCGGCACCACACTTCGACCTCGAAACCTGGCAACGCCAGCCCACCAAGTAGCCCCCCACGCCCCCCCCGCGCACCCGGAAAGCCCCCTGTCGAGGGCCACCCTTTCCCGGTTCACCCATCGCATTTCCCCGCCTCGATCCACCATTCACGCCCCGAAAAGACCCCCCTCCGATGACTCCTACCGCCGCATTTTCCTCGTTTCTGCTCATCTTCTTTGCCGTAATGGTCGTCGGGTGCGACCAGCCCTCTGAACAAGCGCCAGACACCCTGGTGACCGGAGGCTATAACCAGAACGAAATGGACGCCGCCACTGCCCGCGCCCGCACCGAAATCGCGACCTTCCTGGAAGTTCTGGCCAACGGTGAGGCCGATGCCTTCTTCGTGAAAGCCCCGATCACCGATCGTCACGGAACTGAGCACTTCTGGATCAACGACATCGCCTATCGCGACGGATCCTTTACGGGGCGCATCGGGAACGAGCCGGGCATCGTCAAAAACGTTGCCTACGACCAAGAGTGGACTGTCGCCCAGAAGGACATTTCCGACTGGATGTTCATCCGCCAAGGCCGCATCCACGGAGGATACACCATCGACCCGCTTCTCGGAGGGATGGATCCCGCAGAGGCCGAAACCCTCCGCAGCCAACTTGTGCGATAGCCAGAAGAGGGCCCCCAAAACGCCACCCTTCCCTATCCAGCTACCGCCGCCGACTCCGCAGGATTACCAATACCGCAGCCAACATCACGATGGCCCCGGCCGCGGGCTCCGGAACGGCGGCAGAAAAGCGGATCGCATCTTCTTGAATGTAGATCGAGTGAGCGGAGCCGTTAACCACTCCACCCCAATAATATACCCAGATCTCGGTGACTGGCCCGGCAAACTGCACATCAATTTCGCCCTCATCGCTATCATTGTCAGCTGCTGATGTTCCGATCACAATGCCGCCCGGAAAATCGCGGTCACTAAAAACGCCCACCCCATTGACCACCTGATTGCGAAAAGCGGTGCCACCTCCGCTGGGATAACCTACAGGCACCAGAGTATGGCTCACGGGAGCCCCACCCAGGAAGGCCTCCACGGCCAAATCATCACGCCAACCCCCACCGATATCCACATCGCCAAACGTAAAGCTACCCCCATCGAAAACGACCGCCTCCGAAAAGGTAAAGGTGGCCACACTGTAGTTGGCAAATGGCCCCCCTGGAGCGTTATAGTCATTACTCTGGCCCAGCATCAACGCCGGTCGATCGGTGCCATCCTCACCATTAAACGTTCCGCTGGTGTAAAAATTGGCAAACTCGCCAGAACGCTCGGTCACCGTGCCAAACCGCCGATAGCTGATCGTCACTGTCAGTTCCCCCATCGTCACCGGGTCGATTAACGTGGTTGAACCACCCTTTACGCCCGTGTTGCTCCACCCCACCGAGGCCGAAGGCCCACCGAACATCGAGTGGTCCCACACGCTATCGGCCCCAAAGGTCAACCGGAAGGCCCCCTGCAAGAGGCTGCCGTTCGCCCACAACCCTAAAGAAAAGACCGAAGCCCAAAACGCCAAGCCCCCGGACCGCGCTACACGCCCCCTAACCTCGCCGCACCCCTGATTCTGCACTGTCATCTCAGCACTTATCGCCAAAAATTCCAAAAACTGAAGCCCCATCTTCTGCCAACTGCGGCGGCAGCCACACACTCACCGCTGGTCGCATCCGCGACAAGAGTGCCATTTCGGACGGCTCAAGCCGCTTTGTCCCGGGCTCTGGCAGAACAACCGCTGCAACGATTTTTCTCGACAGCCGGAATCCTGTAGCACCATACTCAAACTTTCCTGAAAAAACATCGAGGTTTTCCTGAGGCCCTTCTCTTTTGCAATGCATTCAAAATGGAATAGCGAAACGTAAAGCATCCATTGATTCCCCAACTCCCTCTTCAAAAAATCTGCCATCCGCAACCCATTGACCGTCAACCACTTCGAACTTTTCTCAGGATTGTTGGCCCTCTAGGTGCATCAGAGAACCGACCAGCAGCTTTTCCCTTAAGGGGCGTTTCGTCGAAGGGGCCCTTTCAAAACCACCACCCATCCCGGCCATGAGCAACGGAGTCGCCATCACCACCCTGCGTGAGCGAATCATCAAGCAAGGCATCGAGGATTCTTGGTGGCTCTCGGTGGACGGCCAGCCGCAAGAAAAGCCCCTCCGGATCCGCTCCATCGAGATGATGCTGCGGGAGGCCCCAGACAGTGAATACCACATCCTGAACTGCGCTGCCGCCGACCGGGGCGACCTGGATTGGCAGGAACTCTACCTGACCCCCCGCCTACGCACCCCACAACCCGCAGCGACCGAAAATCTCCCGACCAGCGGCACCGACAGCCGACTCGTGGCCGAGTTAGCGGAACTGAAGGCCCGCCTGAACCTGCTGGAGACCAATCAAGCTAAGTTGCTGGAGACCGTGGCCGACCTCAAGGCGATGATCCGCCAACAAAGCCGCAATGATCGCCAGGAGCGCTATGACCGCGACCGAGACGAGGACTGGGCCCACGAAGATGAAAGCCACGAGCCCCGCGAGGATACCCGCCCCAGCACCCGTCCGCTGACCAAAGCCGAGCAGCTCCGCGCCAAGCTCCGCAACCCGTCCATCCGACTCGTCGGATAGAGAACCGGTGAGAAAACTCACTGATTACAACATTTCAAAAAACAAAAAACGCCGAGCTGTCCAGCCCGGCGTTTTGCATGTAAAAAACCGCGAGCTTACGCAGCCCGGCGGCGCAGAGCCACCAAGACGGCACCCAACGCTGCAATACCGCCCAAAGCCGAAGGCTCGGAGACGTTCACCGGCAGGTTCAACGTGCCTGTCGAAACGTTGTTTAAGCTGTCCGTGAAGGTCACGAAAATCCCCGCAGACTCGATCGGCGCGAAGGCGTCGTAAAAAGCGTTCAGCTCATTGTCGAAGTCATCCACACCGAGGTAATCAAAACCGACAATTTCCGACCCAAAGAAAGATGCCGCCGCCAGGGGATCGTTGGCCAAAACAAAGCTGGCAACTACCGCATTGCTGAGGTCGAGGATATTGAACGTGAAGATCAGCAAATCACCCTCGGAGAAGCCGGAGGTGTCGGCCAGACCTTGACCGAATCCGTTAGTCTCGATCGAAACGGCACCCGAAATGGTGAAACCCGTTAAGTCGCCCGTGGTGAAGGAACCTTCCAACGGATTAAGTTCAATCACCGCAGCACTCGCAAAAGAAGTCACTGCCACCAGTGCGCAGACAGATAAGATGTTTTTCATAATTGAGAATTTCGTTAAAGATAGTTGCAAATCCTCGCGATCCGGCTGGGGCCGTGGCACCGAAATGCCACTGGCCCCTTTCCGATTGCGAGCAGGTAGATTACAGGCCAGACTCCAGTTTCCAGAGGGTGACAGTGCCGCTGACCTCGTTAGAGACCGCGATCATCGGCACGCCGGGGACTGGGCTGACGGCTGCGGGGATGAACTTGATGCTCTCTGGGCCGAGGTCACCCGCCGCTGGGTTGGCCACACCACCGCCGAGGTTGGTTGCGATCACCACGTCGTTATCGTCGGTGAAGAACCGATTGGTCGCGTAGGTTTGGAAACGGATGTCAGTTGGATTGGTGACATCGTAAACCACGATCCCGCTTTGGCGCTCCAGGCCAATAAAGGCGTAGGTTTTGCCAAAGACGTCGGCAAGCTCCAGGGCCTCCGGTTCCACCCCCTTGTCATCCGAGCGAGTGTCGCGCGAATCATTGCTCCTGTGGTTGGAGTTGTGAGCCGTGGAGAACAAGGACGCAGTAAAGGCCTCCAAGTCACCCTCGGAGCCACCGACGTAGCGGAAACGACCACCGTTAGGCGCCGCGAAGATCGACATCGAGCGACCACCGTAGCCGAAGATCTCTTCGATCCGACCGGAACCATCCTTGGGGCTGGCTGCGCGGTTGAAGGTGTAGCGTCCGGCGACGGAATTGTTACGGAGGTTAGGCTCCCTGGAGATGACTCCAGTTGGGGCGTACTCCGATGCTCCCAAATCGCGAATCCGTGATTCTTCAAACCCGCGGGCATCCCCCTCGTCGGCAGTGAAGATATAGGGAACTCCGTTGATCGTCTTGACCGCGATGGTGTCGGGCTGGCGCAAACCGAAGATCGGACGTGGCTGGACATTCAGGCGCGGCGAGTTGCTGGGGCCGTCGCGGTCGCTGGCATCGATCGGATTGGCCATGTAGTCCACCGTGCCAAGCGCATCAATTGAAACGATGGCATTGCGGAGCAGGTCAATCTTGGCCAGGGCGTTGTTTTCCTGGAGGGATACCCAAGCATAGCGGCTATCTTCCGACACAGCGACGTATTCTGGCTCAAGGTCTTGGGCAACCGTAGTCGCTTTGCCTTGGGCGACGGTCACATTCGGATCGGTCAACTGGGTCAACAGAACCCCACGGGCCAACAGCAATGAGGCACGGTTGTTCCAACGGTCGAAGGTAATCTCGGTATGCACCGGATTCAGCGGATCGACCACTGAGATTACGGAAACCGAGCCCACGGGATTGTCAGTGACGATGTCATCATTGTTGGCGTCCTTGAGCACGCGAGGCTCACCTTCGTTGGCCACGACGATCTTCGAGCCATCCGGCGTGAAGGTCAGGGCATCCGGATGGAAGCCCACGATGATTGGCGTGCCAATCAGGGTGCCGTCGGTCTGGTGGAGGGTCACCACGCCACGATCAACGATCAGGTCGTTGTTGTCTGCGGCATCGTCAGCCCAGGCAATCGCCACGAGGTCGTTGGTGGTGTCACCATCGACAATCGAGAATACCGCCACGCTGTTCGGAATGAGGTTCGCGAACGGAGCGGCGATGGTGCCGATCTCGGGAAGTGAGGTCACTGCGGGGGCATCAGCCAACGGTGTGCTGGCGTCGATGATCCGAACTACCGCACCGGCGCTGCTGATCGCGAAAAGCTGCAGAGTGTCTGGGTCGAAATCGACGATTTCGGCGGCGGAATCATCATAGATACCGCTGGCGAAAGTTGCCACCGCTGTCATCCGCAGGGCTCCAGGAGCCGGAACTGGGTAGTTTACGCCGACCGTGTCGAAGCGAAACTCGAGGTTCTGGATGCGCGAATCTTGCACCACATCGAGGTCGTCGATCGAGAAGGCATCCGCCGGGGTGCCGTAGAAGGCTTGCAGGTATTGCTGGAGGGCGGTCTGCTCACCCGTGAACAAATCCTGGGGGTTTTGACCCAACGGCGGGAAAGGATAACCATCACCGCCGGCGGCTGGTGCAGCCGACGTGCCGAAGTTGGTAAACGCGGCGGGGTTAGTTAAACCTGCCAGGAAGTTCAGCGAAACCACCCGGAACTCATCGGTGGCTGCCGTGCCAACAAAAGCGCCGTCCTTATACAGAACGCGGGTCACCTTGCCGTCGAGATCGACCAAGGCGAAGGAACGCACGACTGCGGCGGAATCTTCAGGATCGTTCAAGTCGCCGTCGTTGTTACCGTCCACAGCTGGAATGTAGGAGAACTGAAGGCCGCCAATTTGTGGGTAACGGCCTTGGGTGTTTCCGCCAAAGCTGGCTGCGACCCCGTGGGTCAGGATGGTCAACAGGTCAGCACCGGACAATTCGAAGGTCACCAAGCCATTGTTAAAGCGGAGGGTGTTTTCGATGTCCAACTGGGAGATCGCTCCGGCTGGTTTAGCAGCAGTCGGATTGGCAAGAGTGGTGCCCTTGACACCGGTCAAACCATCGACTGAACCAATCTGGGCGCGGATACCGCCACCATTTTTGAAGGAAATCACCACGCTCGGGTCAATCGACTGAGCCTGCCACAGGTTCGCGTCTGCCGTGAGGTTACCCATGTTGGTCTCTTCGGTGCGAACGGCGGCGCGGTTACCTTCGAGGAACACCGCACTGTAACCGAAAAGTTGGCCATCCTTGGCCGTGACGACGCCAGTCACCGAGTTGACGAGGTCTTGCACCAGCTTACCACGGGTCATCGCAGCAAATGGAGTGACGAGGTCACCCCAGAGGTCTTCCACGGTGTCCAGGGTAGCAGCAATCGGGCCGTTGTCGTCCAGATCAAGGTCTTCTAAGCCGAACGTTCCGTTACCAGACACGTCGAAAAATTCACCGTTGGCATCGAAAGGCACAACCAACTGGCCGACGTAGCTGTATTCACCAGCGGTGCTGACGATCAGGGTTGGTTTCCCGTCGAAGCTGTTCACGATCACTGGGTATTGGTCGGCGGCGGTATCACCTGGAAGGAGGGTATTACCCGCGTTGGCCAGAAGAGCGTCCGAACCGCCCGCAATGATGATGTCCACCCCGGTCAGCAGGCCCGCGAGGGTCTCTTCGAGGGAAATCTGCTGGAGGTGCGTCACCAGCACGATGTGCAGAACGTCGTCCGCGGTGCCCATGATACCATCCGGCCCCGCGATCACATTGTTGATCACCGGCTGGAGCTGGGCAGCCAACAGGGTCATGACGTTATCCGACACGCCGCCGGCTACGGCAACACCGCCAGGCGAGGAGATGATCGGGAGGCGCTGGGTGGTGGCACCAATCACACCAATGGTCTTGCCACCGGACACGATCGTTGTCGCCTGAGCGATGCTCGGAGGACGCAGTCCGTCGACTAGCTGCTGTGGAGTCACTGCGAAATCAGTGTTGGGCAAAATGTCCGCCGTAAAGATCGGGGCCAAATTAGCATCGCCGCTGAAGTCCAAGTTTGCGGACAAATAGGGGAATTGTGCACCGGTGTGGCGGATGTCGCCCGCGTTGCGGAAGGCGTGGTGGACGTAGCCGCGCAACACTTCTGTGCCCGAGTCGAACTCGTGGTTGCCAAGGGCGGAGGCATCAAAGCCGATGGCGTTCATGATTGCCATGTCGATGCGGCCCAAGTCTTCGCGAACAGTGCTGTTCACGGTGCCATAGTAGGC
>DAIQNO010000079.1:0-9149 GCA_036788355.1 Opitutales bacterium
GCCGGGTGAAACGGAGGGGGACTCTACCCGGAAGCGGCTTTCGATGCTCTCCGCCGAGGGAGGAGGCGTGGTTGAGCAACGGCTCGGTCGAGAACCCGGAGGGAAAAGTGCCTAGGTGACAATCCCCCCGGTCGAGAGGAAGATGCCCTTCAGGTTCATTTCCAGGGCTTTCGGATTGGGGCTAAAGGCGAGCCCATCGGCCTTGGAAATCAGACCGTTACGGATCAGTCGGTAGAGGTCGCGATTGAAGGTCTGGGAGCCGTTATCACCGCCAGCCTCGATCACCGCTTCCAGCTTCTCGAAGGCCCCATCCTCGATGACCTTCTGGGCGAGGGCATCCATCACCAGAATCTCTACTGCCGGCACGCGGCCTAACTCCATCGCGGGAACCAGGCGCTGGGTGATAATGCCCCGCATCGCCCCGGCAATCTGACGGCGCATCGTCGCCTGCATATCCACCGGAAAAAACTCAAAGAGCCGCTGCACGGCCTGGCGGGCGTTGGAAGCGTGCAACGTGCTGAGGACGAGGTGACCGGTCTCCGCCGCCTGCAGCGCCGTCTCGAAAGTGGTGCGGTCGCGCATCTCACCGATCAAAATGATGTCCGGATCTTGGCGGAGCACCGCCCGCAACCCCGAAGCAAAGTCCGGCAGGTCGATGCCGACCTCGCGCTGATTAAAGACCGACTTCTTATCCGTGTAGCTGAACTCGATCGGGTCTTCCAGGGTGACGATGTGCTTATCGAAGGCGTTATTGATAAAGTCCAGCATCGCCGCCAGGGTCGAACTCTTCCCGGAGCCGGTTGGCCCGCACATCAGCACAATGCCATCACGGGCTGAGCAGAGCTTCTGGAAGGTCACCGGATCGTGGTTGAGATCGGCGAAAGTGGGCGGCTTTTCCTTGACGTAGCGGAAAACCATGCTGGGTAAACCGCGCTGAAAAAAACCGTTAATCCGAAAACGCCCGAGGTTCAGCTCCCGAAGGTCGTAGGAATAGTCGATCTGGAGGTTATCCCGCCACAGGTCGAGAAACTGAGGCGGCATGGTATCCTCCATGAAGTCGATAATCTGCTCCGGAGTCAGCGGGTCCATGTCCACGCTCTCCAGGTGCCCGTGGAGCCTCAGGTAGGCCGGCTTGTTGCTCTTAATATGGATGTCACTCGCCCCGTTATCCACGGCCAGTTGCAGCAAGCTGTTGAAAATGTCGGTGTTTTCAGACATCGGGCTGGAAAATACGGTTGCGAGACGACCTAGGCCGGCTTCACGGTGAAGCATCTGTCTGGCCGTCGTCGGACGACCAGATGCTCTCTATCATGCCCACCGGATTACCCATGACAACCCAATTTTACGGCGTCTCGACGGCCCTGGTCACGCCCTTACGCAATGGAGCCGTGGACTTTGCCTCGCTGGAAAAGTTGATCCAGTTCCAGATTGACGGCGGTATCGACGGCCTGGTGGCCGTCGGCACGACTGGGGAAAGCCCGACCCTCAGCCACGAAGAGCACGCGGAGGTCATCTCGGCGGTAGCCTCGCTTACTGCCGGTCGCGTCCCCGTGCTGGCCGGCACCGGCTCCAACAGCACCACGGAGGCCGTCATGCTGACCGCCCGAGCGCACGGCACCCCCGGTGTTAGTGGGATGCTGGTGGTCGCTCCGTATTACAATAAGCCAAACCCCGAGGGTCTTTTTCGGCACTTTTCGAGCATCGCTGAGTCCACCGACAAGCCCATCATCCTTTACTCCATCCCTGGGCGCTGCGGGATTGAAATCGACATCGGCACCTGCGTCAGACTCCGCGACCGCTTCCCGCACGTGCTCGGGATTAAGGAGGCCGGTGGCAACGCCCTCCGGGTGGGGGAGCTTCGGACGGCTCTGGGGCCGGATTATCTGATCCTGAGCGGTGATGACAACCTGACCCTGCCCTTCATGGCCTACGGTGCCCAAGGGGTCATCAGCGTCGCCTCCAACCTCGTGGTGGCGCCGCTAGTCGAGATGGTAAAACTGGCCCTCGGCAACGACTTCGCCCGCGCTCAGGCCATCGCCCTGCGCCATTTTTCCCTCTGCCGAACCCTCTTCTGCGAGCCCAACCCCGTCCCGATCAAGACCGCGCTGGCGTTGACCGGGCTGATTGCCAGCTCGGAGGTCCGGCTGCCCCTGGTGCCCCTCGCCCCGGCCAGCCACCAGGTGCTGACCCACGACCTCCAGGCGCTGGGCCTGCTGCCCCGATAAACAGCAGCCGCGTCCACCACGCCGTCCGCCTTTCCATGACGCCTCGGCCGCAACCCTTTAAAAAAACGGCCTCACTTCCATGAAAAAGTGGCGGGAGCGGTTCACCATCGCGCTGATTCTGACGGCCATTCCGCTGTCGTGGTCGCTCTTCGTCACCCTGCCAGCGTTTTCTGAAGTCTATCGCGACCTGGAAAACGGGGTGACGGATTGGCGATTTCGGGTCCGCGGCCAGCTCGAAGCTCCCGGCGTGAAGCTCATCTACGCCAATATCGATGGCGAGGCGCTGCAGCTCTTCGGTGAGCAACCGTGGCCGCGGCACAATTTTGCCACCTTCGCCGAAAAGCTCTTCCAGCACACTGGCACCAGAGCGGTAGGCATCGACTTGGTGTTTTCCCGGGTCGGCTATTCTGAACTGGTTGATCGCGCCCGCGCCACCCGCAGTGACCTGGAGTTGGCGCGGGTCATGCGGGAACACCCAGACCTCATTCTGGCCGGAAACTACAGCCTGACCACCGCCCTGCCCCTCACCCTCGCCGAGCGACAGATTACGGGTTCCAACCGCCCCTACGGTCAACCCCGCGCCCTGCCCTACCGCTACCTCGGGATCGACCCCGCCTCGACCTTTCCCGAGGTGCCCGCCTTCCCGATCGTCACCCTCGACCAACTGCTGGAAGGTCGCGTCGGGCTGATCGACTGGAACGCAGACCGCAGCGGCAATACCCCGCGCTGGGTGCCCCTCTTTGCCGAGGCTCGGGGCCCGCTCGCCTTTCTCGACCAGCTCGACAGCCACCTGCGCACTTTCGACATCCCACTGGATCACTTTGGAGAGCCCACCGAGGCACAAGCCGACGACTATTTTCAGCAAGGCTTTTACCTCGAAGATCAGGGCCAGATCGTTTTTTTTCGGCCAGAAGGCCCCGCCGACCCGCTGCCGATCGTCGAGGTGGATCACCGCTTCTACCACCTCTCCGTCGAAATCGTCCTGCGCCACCTCGGACTAACCCGAGAGGCCATCACCCTCACTGACGAGGCCCTCATCATCACCGATCCCGACGGAACAGTCAGGGTGCGGGCACCATTGCGCTGGGGCCAGGAGATGGAGGTGAACTGGTTTTCCGCGTGGTATGACCGCGACGCGGGGCTCCTGCTGGAAAACCGCTACAATCCCCAGGACAGCCTGACCCGCATCCGCCAGGCCCTCATCAACGTCGAAAGCGGCACCGGGGCGGAGGCCGGGGCAGCCCGAGAATACCTCGCCCGCTTCGACAATGCCATCGTGCTGATTGGCCCCACGGATCAGCTCCTGCAGGACCTCGCGCCGACTCCCTTCGACCGGCAACCCGTCCCCAAAGTTGGCCTGCATGGCAATGCCATCAAGACCCTCTTGACCGGCACCTATATCCGCCGATTCCCGGAGGCCCAGGAAGCGACCTTCACCGTGCTGCTGACCTTCCTGCTCACCTCACTGGTGGCGGGCCTGGGCATCTACGACGGTCGCGGGAACCATTTCACCAAGCCGCTCAGCTTCCTGGTTTTTACCGGCTACGTCGCCCTGGTGTTCATCGCCTTCAAGGAGTGGCACTTCGTCCTGCCGCTGGTGGCACCCGCTGGATCGGCCGTGATGGCGGCGGGTTTCGGATTCTTGACGCAGCTCAGCAACGAGCAACGGCGCCGCGACCGGATGAAAGAGGTCTTCGGCTCCTATCTGGCACCCGAGCAGGTCAAGCTACTGGTCGAGCGCGGCGAGGAACCCAAGCTCGGCGGGGAGGAGGTCGAAATCACCGCCTTCTTTAGCGATGTGCAGGGTTTTTCCGCCTTTTCCGAGGCCCTCACCCCAACTCAGCTCGTGTCCCTGATGAATGAGTATCTCGGCGCGATGACCGAGCTGCTCTACGCCGAGCAGTGCTCCCTCGATAAATATATCGGCGACGCGATCGTGGCCTTCTTTAATGCCCCCGTGCCGCTGCCCAATCACGCTGCCAACGCCTGCCGGGCTGCCGCCCGGATTCAGCTAAGACAGGCAGAACTGCGAGAGAAGTGGGCTCGGGAAGGCTCGCGCTGGCCGTGGATGGTCTCCGAAATGCGGACGCGGATCGGCCTCAACTCCGGGCGTGCCACCGTCGGTGACATGGGCTCCACCCACCGGCGAGCCTACACCATGATGGGCGACACCGTGAACCTCGCGGCCCGGTGCGAGTCCGGCGCAAAATCCATCGGCGTGCAGACGCTGATCACGCGGGCGACCCGCGACCTCGCGGTAAAATCGACTGATGATCTCGTCTTCCGCTACCTCGACCGCTGGCGGGTAGCCGGACGGCAGCAACCCGTCGAGATGTTCGAGCTGGTCGGTTTCCGCCGCGACCTCACCCCAGCCATGCTGACCGCGCTGGAAACCTACGAGGCTGCACTGCAACACTACTTCGACCGCGACTTTACCCGCGCCCTCCAATTTTTCACCGAGGCACAGCACCACGAGCCCCTCCAACCTCAACGCGACCCTGGCATTAAGGACAACCCCTCCCTGATCATGCAGGAACGCTGCCGACACTACCTCGTCAGCCCCCCCGCCGAAGACTGGGAAGGCGTTTTCACGATGCTCACCAAGTAGGCGCCACGCTGGCTCAGCGCCCCGAACTCGCGGCCCTCGCGGAGAAATCCCTTCCCTCCGGCGAGGTTATCCGACAGTGTCTTCCATGATGTCCGATCGCCCCGCCAGCCTCCCCGGTTTACTCCCCATCACGCCGTTCTCCCGGACGGTGGGCGGTCGGGTGGAGCTACCCGGCTCCAAGAGCCTGACCAACCGCGCCCTGGCCCTCGCCGCGTTGACCCAGCAGACCGTGACCTTGACCGGTGCCCTCTTTTCGGACGACACCCGGTTCATGGCCGAGGCCCTCCGACAACTGGGCCTGACGGTCGTCGAGGACGAGGCCGCACGGACCCTCACCGTCGGCGGCTGCGGCGGGCTCTGGCCGTCCCGCGAGGCCACACTCTACTACGGAAACGCTGGCACGGCTGCCCGTTTCCTGACCGCGCTGCTGGCCGTTCGGCCCGACGGCTGCTACCTCCTGGATGGCTCCCCGGCGATGCGAAAACGCCCGATGCTCGGCCTCTTTGACGCGCTGGAAAGCATCGGCGCGGCCACCGTGACCTATCTCGGGCAACCCGGCCATTTCCCCGTGCGCCTCGCCACCCACGGGTTCCCCTCAGGGGTCTGGCCCGTGGACGCCAGTGCCTCCAGCCAGATCCTCTCCGCCCTGCTCCTCGCCGCGCCGCTGGCCAGCGGCTCGGCCACCGTTCAACTCGTCGGCGAGACGGTTTCGCGACCTTTCCTCCAGATGACCTTGGCCACGATGGCCCAGTTTGGGCAGTCGCAACCCCTCCTGTCCCTGGCCGACGCCGCCTCCGCCGCTCAATTTCGCTTCATCCCGGCCCCCTACCGCGTCGCAGGCTCGACCTACCCCATCGAGCCCGATGCCACCGCCGCGAGCTACTTCCTGGCCCTCCCGTGGGTCGTCGGCGGCTCCCTGGAACTACCAGGGTTCGACCGCACCGTCCTCCAAGGCGACCGCGCCTTCAGCGACATCATGGCCCACCTCGGCCTCGCGGTCACCAGTCCCACCCGCGGCGAGGCCGTCGCCACCCTCACCCAACGCCAGGCGACCGGGGGCGACTTCGACTTCAACGCCATTTCCGACACCTTCCTCACCCTCGCCGCCATCGCCCCGCTCCTCGACACCCCCTTGACCCTCCGCGGCATCGCCCACACCCGCCACCAGGAAACCGATCGCATCGCCGCGATGGCCACCGAACTGCGGAAACTCGGCCAAGTCGTCACCGAAACCACCGACAGCCTCACCATCACCCCCGACCTCGCCGCCGCTAGGCACGCGAGCCAGTCCGCCCCGGTTAACATCCACACCTACGAAGACCACCGCGTCGCCATGAGCTTCGGCATCCTCGGCTCCTACGACCTCCACGGCGACGGACGCCCCTGGATCGCCATCGAAAACCCCGCCTGCTGCGCCAAGACCTTTCCCGACTTCTTCCACCGCCTGGAACAACTCCGGGAATCAAGCTGCCAATCGACCTGACCCCTGGAGCCTTTAGACCACCCCTCCCTCGCTCAACAGCATCTGGTAACCCCCTGCGACAACCATCCCGCTCCCACGGATCGACGCGAAACCCTACCTCTCCACCGACCGCACCACCTCAACGACCACCATCCCACTCACCTCCGCCCCATGCGCCCCCGGAACCCGCCCTCTTTTGAGCTGCAACGGCTCGTTGAACAAGAACTGGGGCGCGATGAGCGCGTCGCCTGGACCGGCCAACCGGACGGTACCCGGATGGCTCTGGCGTCGATCCCGATCGTCCTCTTTGCCATCCCCTGGACGGCTTTCGCCTGTTTCTGGATCGTGGCCGCCAGTGGCTTCAAGGTGCCCACTTTTGAAGGGCCGGAAGGCTGGTTTCCCCTCTTTGGCGTCCCCTTCGTGCTGGTCGGCCTCGGGATGCTTTCGTCGCCCTACTGGGTCATCCGCCAGGCACGGAAGACCATCTACGCCGTCACTACTAAGCGCATCCTGACCCTCTCACCGGGTGCCCTCTTCGGCGGGGTTTCCGTGGAATCTTATTTTCCCGACGCCGAGACCCGCCTCAAGCGGATCCAGCGGGCCGATGGCTCCGGCGACCTCATCATCGGCCAATACGGGGAAGAAGAGCCCTCGGCGTTCTCCGCCGAAGGCCGACGACGCGCTCGCTTGGCAGGATTGGAGGGCTTCCGAGGCCGGGTCTCCCACGCCGTCCGGCTCGTCGGCATCCCGGAAGTCCGCGAGGTCGAAAACCTTGTCCAAGCCCTCGCGGCCACCCCCCACCTTTGAGCCCCCAAGCGACTTCCGCCCCGCCCGCAGTCAGGTCCGGGCTGCCCGCCCGTCCAGCAGTTCACCCCAACCCCTCCCCACCTCAGATCAGCACCACCAGATCGTCGCGGTAAATCACCTCGTAGCGGGCGCGATCAGGGAACTTGGCCTCCAGTTCCGCCGAGCGCAACCCCACCGTCGACGCCAACTCCCCCGAGCTAAAGCCGGCGCGCCCTCGGGCGATTTCGGCACCATCGGTATCTAAAACCGAGATCGTCGCTCCCACTGCAAAGCCCCCCGTCACGCCCAGGCATCCCTTGGCCAGCAGTGAGGCGTTACCGCCGGTCAGTGCAGCCACCGCCCCCGCATCCACCGTCACCGCACCCTGTGGCTGCTCAAAAAACGCCAAAAAACGCCGCCGGGCGTTGAGATCGCCGCTGTGCGGGGCAAAGCGCGTTCCCGGCAAGTCACTGGGCTCCGCCATCGCCCGCCGCAGCACCTCCGGCTCCGCCCCCGAAGTGATCAGCACCGCACAGCCGGACTGCGTCGCGATCTCCGCCGCCTGCAACTTTGTCACCATGCCCCCGGTGCTCGTGATGTCACCCGGCCCCCGCGCCATCGCCCGCAACTCCGGCCCAATCCGCTCCACAAAAGGGATGATCTCACCCGTGGACGGATTCACCACCCCGGGTGCCGTCGAGAGAATCACCAGCGCGTCGGCCTTCATCAAACTCGCCACCAAGGCCGACAGCACGTCGTTGTCACCAAACTTCAACTCATCCACGCTCACCGGGTCATTCTCGTTCATCAACGGGATCACCTCCCGCGACAAGGCCTCCTCCAGCAACCCGCGCAGCGCGAGATGGCGCCGCCGCTCGGCCACATCCCCGCGCGTCAACAGCACCTGGGCCACGCTTAGCCCATGCGGAGCCAGGCCATGCTGCCAAGTCTCCGTCAACAGCGACTGACCAACCGCCGCACAAAGTTGTAATTCCGCTAACTTCCGCGGCTTGCGCTGCCAACCCAAGCGCCCCATCCCGGTGCCCACCGCACCCGAACTCACCACCATCACCTCGCGACCCTCACGACGCCACTCCGCCAACTGCGTGCAGATCGCATGAATACGCTCCACATTGAGCTGCCCAATGCCGCTCGTCGTGACTTTGGTGCCCAGTTTGACGACGATCCGCCGTGCGTTTTTCAGCATAAAACCGCTCCACGATACGGCCCGGTATCCAACACCGCCCTAGACCTTCAGGAGTTCTTCTTCCTTCCGCGCCAGAGAACCCTCGACCTCCTTGATGGCCTTATCGACCTCATTCTGAGCCTCCTTCTCCATCCGCTTCCGGTCATCCTCAGAGATGACCTTGTCCTTCTCCAGCTTCTTGATGGTATCCATCGCGTCGCGTCGCGCCCCGCGGATCCCCACCTTGCCCTGCTCGGCGTGGCCGTGGCAGGTCTTCACCAGCTGCTGGCGACGCTCCTTGGTCAAATCCGGCAGCGGGACGTGGATCTTATCCCCCATCATCACCGGATTCAGCCCCAAATTCGCCGTCTGGATCGCCTTCGCAATGTCGTTAGCCGTCCCACGGTCGAACGGCTGCAACGCAATCGTCCGGCTGTCCGGCGTCGTGATCGCCGCCACTGCCTTCAACTGCATCGCCGACCCATAGACCTGCGCCGTCAGATTCTCAACCAGCGCCGGAGACGCCTTCCCGGTGTGAATGTTGGAAAACTCGTGCAGGGTGTGATCCACCGCCTTTTTCAGGTCGGCCTTTAACTTCGGGAGGACTTTTGCGGGTTCCATAAACCTCAGAGAATGATCGCGTCAGAACAAAAATGCACGCCAATAAACCACCTTTTTGCGGTAATCTTTGGAAAAAAGGCCCCTCACCAAAACCGGCTCAACCCGCAACCCCCGCAGGTCGAAACCGCTCTTTATGGCAGCGATTGCAATGAAACCTATCTCGTAAACAACGCCAATAATGACATCTATGCAGGCAGCGGCGCAGATGTTATCACACTATTCTGGGCTAAATCAAACGTGGGCGGCGCAGGCTTTGACGGT
>DAIQNO010000080.1:0-9039 GCA_036788355.1 Opitutales bacterium
CCCGTGGAATCTCGTCCGCTGGGCCATCCGCCGCTACTACCGCCTCTAGCGGCGGCCGCTGCCACGCCCAGCCCAGCCCAGGATCCTACCCGAGAACACCAGGTCTGCGAGACCAGTTCCGCTAAATCAGCCTTCACCGCCACCGCCCGCAGCTCTCACCGGTATCGGCTCCCGAATCAGTGCCCGCCATTGCGCGAGAGCCGCCCAGGGCACCGGTTGACGTCGCGCGCGATGCCGCCAACAAAGCGCCGGGATCCCCCACAGCCCCGCCAGCAGCCCTGCCCTGCGGCCTCTTCGCATGAGGTAGAGGGCGCGATTGGCGACCTGGCTCACGGCCAAGGGCCAAGCCATCACGGGGTAGCGAAGGAAGGCCAGCAGAGCCAGATTTTGCAACGAGGCGCAGTTTACCGCCGCCGAGCCGTGCCGAGAGAGATCCGCCTCGTGGCGCACCCGCAAGCCAGGGTGAAACAGCAGTCGCCCACCGCCCGCTACCAGTTGCAGAGAGACATCGCTTTCTTCACAGCCGTAAGCCAGCGGCAGTGGCACGTACCCCGCCAGTCGCAGGTAAGCGGATCGCCGATACACGCACCCGCAACCGACAAAACCACCCGCCCAGCACGGCCCCGGCGCAGTGAAGACCGGTGCCCCAACCGTCGCCTCGTCAATCGCCGAGAAATGCAGATCGGCCTCCGGGAAAGCCTCCGCAATCGCCTCGATCCGCCCAAAGTAGTCCTCGTCCAGCGGGAAAGAATCATCATCGAAACTCGCCACCCACGGTACCGTCGCCCGCTGCAGCATCGCGTGCCTCGCACCTCCCGGCCCCAGGTTTTCCACGCTGCGGAAGACCTTCACGTCCGAACCAAAAGCCGCCTCGACTGCGTCTGCCGTCGCCGCCATTGCCCCCACCCCCTCGTTGACCCACACCAGCACCTCGGCGGGCCTGGGGTGACACGCCAGCACCACCCGCAGCGTGGTCAGGAGGGATTCCACCCGCCGAAACGCTGGAATAATCACCCCTACCGATACCGCCACCGGTGGCACCAGGGAACCATCACCGGAGGCGTTACCTCGGGCACCCGTCGGCCCCCCAGCGCCCGTTTCCTGAGCCTCCCTTGGCCACTGTTTCTCGCCAACCACCAAGTCAGAATGCCTGATCGACCGCCGCTGTGCCAAGACCCGATCGATCGACGGTGCGAAGTCCGCGCTCAGAGCACCCCCCAGCGCGGGTTAACTCAGATTTCCAAAAACTGGCCCGCAACGTGCTTATTTGCGAAAACGACACAAGACCGCAGTTCCTGGACTGCAGACTTCAGTTCCTAAAGTGCTCAAAACTCCCCGAAACCCAGCCCGATGACCCTCACCGCAACCATGCCGACAACGGCGTTCGACCTCCCGCGCCCCCCGGAATCGGCAGGCGGGGCATTTTCGGTCGCGCAGCCGATGGAATCAGCCAGCAGCGTCCCGTTACCAACTCCCACTGGAGCCGTCCCCGTGGGCATCCGCCACCTGATGAAGCGCTACGGCGACGGACCGCTCATCCTCGAAGATATCAACCTCAACGTGCAACCAGGAGAGTTTATCAGCCTGATCGGCCCTAGCGGTTGCGGAAAATCGACCCTGCTGAAGGTTATCGCGGGCTTAACCGACATCTCCGCCGGAGAAGTCACCGTCGGCCAGCAGACCCCCAAAGCGGCCCGCCAGCAGATGGCGTTCATCTTTCAAGACGCCAATCTGATGCCTTGGCTACGCGTCACCAAGAACGTCGAACTTCCGCTCCGCCTAAAGGGTGTCTCCGCCGCCCAAAGAGCCACCATCGCGCGCCAGATGGTCGAAAAAGTGGGCCTAGGCCCCGCGGCCGAAAAGTTTCCCAGTCAGCTCTCCGGCGGGATGCGGATGCGCGTCTCCATCGCGCGCGCCTTAGCCCTCAGTCCGCAGATTCTGCTGCTGGATGAGCCTTTCGGCGCTCTCGACGAAATGACCCGCGACCACCTCAACGAAGAACTCCTGGCCATCCGGGCCCAGGAGAACTTCACCGCCTTTTTCGTCACCCACTCCGTCGGTGAGGCCGTCTTCCTCTCCACGCGGATCGTGGTCCTGTCCGCCAACCCCGGCCGCGTGCACACCGTCGTCGAAGTGCCCTTCCCCTACCCGCGCACCGCCGAACTCCGTGAAGATCCTGCCTTCCTCCGCACCGTCGGCGAGGTTTCCAAGCTCCTCCGCGCCGTAGAACGCTGAAACGCCCCCAAACCCTCACCGGTGCGGAAACGGAATGATGTTGCGCCCAGGCGTCCGCTGACGGAGTGCTACAGCCGCTCCAGCGCCAGGCCTTCCGTGCGGGGTGAACTGGTTAACAACCGCGCAGGATCGAAAAGTGCCGGATCCAGACGGATCTGGTCTTGGGCCGCCCGCACCTCAAAGCGCGTCCGATCGCGCGTGGCCTGATCCGTCACATCAATCGAGCCCACGATGTAATTTCCCGAACTTAGCCGCACAAAGTCGTTTACGCTGATCGTCCGCAGCAGCCGATCACCGTCTCCGAAAACCCGGGCCCGAGACAACGCCATGAAGTCCGCATCGATCGCCATTTCCACCCGCTCGACTGTCCGACCACCGATCATCACGGTCTGATCAGCGGGAGGCCGGGCCTCAAAGAAATGCACCGGGCGACCGCGAAAGCGGAAAGAGCGTAGGTAGGTGGCGTCTGGCCAATACACAAAAGGCAGACCAAGATCGAAGGCCGTGTAAACCAGACCATCCAGCAGCGGACGCTCCCAGTCGGCAGCCGACAACGGGCTCACCCCATCGAAAAACGACTTCCGCCACACCTCGGGTTCAACGCCACCGTGCAACAGAAACTCCACCGGTGCTCCGGCCTCCCGCTCCATCGAAACCGCTTCCCGCTGCAAAATCGCCCGCAACAGAGGCCCATTATCGTCCCAGCTACCCCAAAGATCACCCGCATAATTTACCCTCTCTCCGCGGGATGGAAAATGGATGAAAGCAAAGCGGAAAACGAAGTCGTTGGGCAACCGTTGCGCCCGGAGCCTTTCCAGGAACGGCTCTGCCTCCTCAGGAGCCAAACTCGGCACCGGAATGCCCCGAGAAAACGTCCCCCCCGGCTGCCCGTAAAGCAACGGCGACATCGACAACGTCCCAAGCAGCAACGAAACGGCGATCCCCATCCAGGAGAGACTTGGCACCCCGGAGACAACCGGCAGCCCGGAGAGACCCGGCAGCGACCGGCGCAGACAAAACGCAGTTGTCGGTCGCGAAAAACGGAAGATCATACCCGAAGAACCCATCCTACAGGGTCACCCAACGACGTCGTCTAGTTCCTGATTGATCCACCCGCGCCCGAATTGGCCCCGAAACTGGCGAAGTGCGCTGAATCTACTCCACGATCGACGGCACTTCTTCCTCAACCGTATCGGCCCCAGCCGGCTCAGTAGAGTCCACCGAAGCCTCAGCCGACGACTCCGGGGCTACAGCGATTTCCGGGAGAGAGTCTTCGAGAATCGATGCAATGTCCTCTAACGTCGAGGTCGCCTCTTGCTCCTCAACAATGTCCAACCCCTCGACAGCTTCCACTACCTCAACGGAGTCCGTCCTGGCGTCGGGTGCCGCAGCATCCAATGCCGTCTCCCGGATCACCTCAGCCCCATCTAGTGCATCCGCAACCGCCGCCTCAGCGGAGGCCGCAGCGTCCTCCAAAGTTAGCCCACCGGGCAACAACGGCCCTAAAAACGCCCCGTTTTCACCGGTTTCCGGAGATTCCTCCGGGGCCACCGCACCCGCTTCGGGAACGGGGAAAAATAATGATTCTGCATCAAAAGGGACATCGGTGCGGCTCGCTGGCACCGGCAGGGTAAGCTCTCCCGAAGCGGCAGCCGCGGCGGCGGCTTCTTCCTCGGCGGCGATCGTCACGGCGATCTCTGCGAGGCTGCGGCGCTCCTCGCGGATGTCTCCGGCCTGCATCGCCAGTTGGCCCAAGAAAAGGCAGAAAGTAATGACGAAAAAGATGCCGATGCCCCAGAACGTCGCCCGCGTCAGCGTGTCACCAGCCGCACCGCCAAGCGCACTCTCTGCCGCACCACCACCGAGCGCCGCCCCCATGCCCGAGTTCGCACTGGCTCGCTGCATCAGCACCACCAGCACGACAAACAACGAAAGCAGGATCAGCAACACCGTCCCCAGACCAATCAAAAATCCACCCATAACGACCTAATAAACGCAAAAAGAACTCTAAGCACGCCGGAACGGCTCACTGCAAGCCCGTTTTTTCGAGGATCCGCTGCAAGTCCGCATTGCCAAAATATTCAATAATCAGCCGTCCCCGCTTGGCCGTGTGCTTAATCTGCACGGAGGTGTTCAGCCGACTGGAGATCTCTCGCTCCAGGCTCGCGATGACGGCCTCCTCGGTGCTTCCTGCCCTGGGGCCTGCCATGTCCGACTCAGCCGAACCCGCCGGCGTCGGGCGATCGGCCCGCGACGCCTTGACGAGTCGCTCCAGCTCGCGGACGCTCAGGCCCTGTTCTAAGGAGCGCCGCGCCAGAAGGCTCCGCACGCCGACATCGGCGACACCGAGGAGCACTTTGGCGTGCCCTGCAGTCAAAACCCCCTTGGCAAGGTAGCCCTGAATCTCGCGATCGAGCTGTAAAAGCCGCAGCGAATTGGCAACCGAAGCCCGCGCCCGGCCCACCCGCTCGGCCACCGCCTCTTGGGTCAGGTCAAAGTCACTCATCAGCGAGGCAAAACCCAGGGCCTCTTCGATCGGATTGAGCCCCTCACGCTGCAGGTTCTCAATCAGCGCCAATACCGCCGAAGAAGCATCGCTGGCCCTCATTACCCGCGCCATGATGCGCTGCACGCCTAGCACCTGGTGCGCCCGCCAACGCCGCTCGCCCGCAATCAACTCATAGCGACCCTCGTCCAGCGAGCGCACCACGATCGGCTGAAGAAGCCCTTCCGACCGGATGCTCTCTGCCAGCTCTGCCAACTGCTCCTCCGCGAAGTGACGCCGGGGCTGAAACGGACTGGGGGAAATCTGGGCCACCGCCACCTCCCGGTATTCCCCCGCAGGCAGCTCGTTGCTGCCCAAAGGAGCCCGCGCCACCGGGGAGATCGGTCGCGCTGGCAGGTGCGGGCGAACCTGCACCGATGGCGTGGCCGTCTCAGGATCGCTGACTGATTGGGCCGCAGCCGCCCCTTCCGCTACTCTCGCCATCGGGGTCTCCGAGGCCGACACTAGGGACGGCTCCGTCTCGGACGCAGTGGCGGGGGAGTCGGTCTCATCCGGAACACTTAACCTTTCAGGCACCTGAGGGACGGACGGTGGTCGCGGCTGTGCAGTGGACGAGCCCCCGGCAATCAGACTGGTGAGACCCCTCCCGAGGCGCTTTTTGGCAACTGACATCAGGACGATGGACTACTCAGCCCCTTGAGGAATAAAAATATTCTGGCCGGCCCGCAAGCTGCGCGGATCGGAGATGCGGTTGGCTTTCTGAATCCAGACGACCCGCGATTGATGGCGCTCCGCAATCGTCGAAAGCGTGTCCCCGGGCTGAACCTGGTAGTTAACCCCGGTCTTGGGAAACTGGTCATCGAAAACCACGGACGGCGCTGAGCTGGCCGTGTTAGACGAAGTCGGCGACGGGGTCGCGGTGGAGGCACGCGCCGCAGAGGTCGCCAGGGCCCCCGACACGCTCCGCTCTAGCTGCCTCTGCAAGTCAGCCTCCAGCTCGCGGATCAACTTCGCCACCTCGGCCACGATCTCACTCCGAAGTTGTTGCTCGCGGCGCGGCAGGCCGTCGAGCCGCACCGTGACGGTGTCACCCAACGTGCCAACTCGCTGGCTCAGTTCCCTCAGGCCAGTCTGTTGACGCTCCAGCAGGCCGCGCAGCTCCCGGTTTTCCGTCTCCAAGGCATTAACGGACAACTGAAGACTGCCCACCCGCTGAGCCAGCAGCTGGACATCCTGCTGGAGCCCAGCCAGCGCCGCCCGATCTTGGGCAACCAAGCCCGAGGTTGTCGCAAAAATCGCCAGCACCACTGACCAGCTACCGAGTTGTCTCCTCATTCTCTTCAGATCCTACCGACCGCACCGGCCCCTGCAAAGCGAAAAACGATGAGCCCTCGCAACCCGACCCCCAGGCGATTCTTCGACAGCACCAGAACCCAACGCCCAACCCGCACTAAGAAAATTGTCGATAAAGGCACAGTTAGGGTTGCCCCGGCAATGATTCCGCGTTGTTATTTCCCTCGATGTATCAGCCTTTCGAATTAAATAACTACCTCGGCCAGCTCACCGTGTTGGGGATTTTCGGTGCCGTCGCATTTTTGGCCATTTTGGTGCCGATCTACCGCCGATTCCTTGAGCAACAGGAGGCTTCCTGGCGCCGACAAGAGATCCCGGTAAAAGACGATGAGGCTTCTGCCGAGCGGGAAAATCACCGCTAGCTCGCGGACCACTGCCGGGACTAAGCCGGTCGAGGTCTTTATCGTGCCCTGTCAAGCACGCCCTTTCATCGACCCTTACCGTTATGGTTGGTTTCTGGCTGAAGAACCTCCCCCGGCGTAGAGCCTCTTCCGAAGCAAAGCCGAGTCTGGTTGATCCAGCTAGCCGAAAGGCCGCGAGGTCTGGTCTTGCGACTGCCCGCACCCCGGCGGTCAATACCGCTTCCCCTGGATCGACCTTCCAGCCCAGCGCCCGAGCCTCAGCGCTAGACCCGGCCACCCTGTCCGGTTTGGGTAACTTGCCGTTAATGGCCAAGGTCGCGGTTGAGGGGTTCCTCGGTGGGTTGCATCGCTCCGTCACCCACGGCTTTGGGATGGAGTTCGAGCAGTATCGCCACTACACCCCCGGTGAGGATCTGAAATACCTCGACTGGAAGGTGCTGGCCAAGTGCGACCGGCTCTACACCAAGGTCTTTCACGAAGAAACGGATACCGACTGCCTGCTGCTCATCGACGTCAGTGCGTCGATGGGCTACCAAGGCCCGGCTTCCCCCTTCTCGAAGCTGGGCTTCGCGTCTCTGGTAGCGGCGTGCCTGGCACTGCTCGCCGATCGCCAAGGAGACCACCCCGGCCTTTACAGCTACGCAGAGCATCTCCGCGACGGGTTGCCGCCCCGCCGACGGGCCGGCCTGACGACCCTCTGGCAACACCTCACCAACCTGGAACCGGCGGGAGTCGCCCAGCACCGTGCCTCCCTGGAGGGACTCGTCGCCCGCGTCCGTCGGCGCTCGCTAGTGGTCATGCTTTCCGACTTCCTCGACGCCGAGCAGGAGGCCCCCGCCGTGCTGCGCAGCTTCGCGGCGCGAGGGTGCGACTGCCTGGCCATCCAGATTCTTGACCCCGACGAAATTACGCTGCCGACCATCGACTTCGCCCGATTCATCGACCTGGAATCCGGACGCCAGGTGGCCACCGCACCCGGTCTGACCAGCGCGGGCTACCGAGAGCAGTTTTTTGCCTTCCAGGACGCCCTTCGCGCCGCTTTTTTAGCGCAGCAACTCCCACTCTTGACGTTAACCTCGAGGGACGCCCTAACCCCAGCCCTCGCAGCCTTCCTGCGGCAACGGCAGCACCATCGACGGCGCTAAGGTCGGCCTCCGGTGGGGGTCGGCGCAACGGTCTTCCGATCAGAGTCTGAGTCTCGGCGTTCCAGAACCCTGCGACGGCTCCCCTAAGGCGATTCTCGACAGACCTGACGAGAAGCCGCTCCGCCCACGCCGCTGGTCGGTCAAAAAACACCGCTCGCCGTGCGGCACCGACTCGACCAGCTTGAGGGTCTGATGAAACTTTGTAAGCAACCTGCCTGGTGGCTCAAGACAGGGACGACTTTGGCCCTGGCCCTGACCGTCGCCAGCCGCGAAGTTCCAATGGGCACGGCCTACACGGTCGGCGGGGTGCTGGCGATCACTGGAGGAACCGTCAACCTCTGGCACTACCGACTTTTCCGTCAAGTGGGCCGCCTGGTCGCGCCCTCCGCCCTGCGGGTGCGCGGTGGTCTCTTACCCTGGGTGAGGCACCCGATGTATCTCGGTGAAGGGTTGCTGATGGCGGGCCTAGTCATTCTGGCCGTGGGTGCAACAGGGCTTCCAGAAGTGGGCCGGGAATCCCCCAGGGAAAGCTGGAATCAGTGCTGGCCCCTGGTGCTCGGAGTAATCGGCTGGCTGGCCACCTGGCAGCTTGCAGAAATTGAAGACGCCGCCTTGGCCAAGTCGTTTCCCGAGGCCCACGCCACTTGGCGGAGAACCTCGGGCCTTCTCTGGCCAACGCTCAACCGAGGCCGCAGGGAAACGGCTAACTCGATACTCGATCAGTCGTCCCCAGCCCCGTGATGGAGACACCGCGCCCAACCCTGCCCAAGGTTGCCCCCGTATTGGCGCCCGACCGCTGGCCCGCCCTGGCCGAGGTGGTTGCTCGCCAGGCGGCGGGGCTGGCCCCGTGGCACCCGCAAGTCGTCCATCAGATTTCCCTGCTGACGCGGCCAAAATCAGAAGATGACCCCACGCCATCGGTCGAGCCCACCAGCCCGCCCAGTGCTCCGCCATCCCCAGAGGGCTCAGCCATCGTGACTGCGGGCTCCGCGATGGCGACTGCGGGTTTAGCGTTGGGCACTGCGGGTTTAGCGATGGTCGGGGCGGCACCGCCGGGCGTGGTCGTGGGCTGCTCTGGAGGCGCGGACTCCGTTGCCTTGACGCTGGTGGCCAGTTTCTGGCTGCGGCGGCAAGGCATCGGCGTGACGGTGGCGCACTTTGACCATGGTGCCCGCGAGGATTCCTCCAGAGTCGCGGCTTGGGTCGCGGCCCTCGCTGCTGCACTGAACCTGCCGCTGGTGCAGGGCACCCGCAGCGATCCCCAACTGCCACCACCGCAGTCGGCGCAGCAGGTTCCGGTGGAAAATCCACCGGGACCCACCGCGAAGCTCTCCGAAACCGTGCTCCGTGAGGCCAGAATGGGCTTTTTTCGCCACATCGCGAGCGGACGCCCGGTGGTGCTGGCCCACCACCGGGACGACGCCGTCGAGACCCTTCT
>DAIQNO010000081.1:0-9011 GCA_036788355.1 Opitutales bacterium
GGCGGATGCCCTTTTTTGGTTGGGAGTTTACTTTCTCGGCGGGAATCATCGCCTATTGGGTGACTTTCGCGGTAACGGACTCCATTTCCGAGGTCTTCGGGAGTAAGCTGGCCAGCTTTATCGTCTGGATGGGTTTTGCGGCTAACCTGCTGGTGCTCGGCCTTACCCAGTTTGCCCTGGTGCTGCCACCGGCCACCGAAATCTTCACTGCGCAGGGTGAGTTTCAGGTGGTGCTCGGCGCCGCCCCGCGGATCGTCTTTGCCTCCCTGGTGGCCTACCTCATCGCCCAGCTACACGATGTCTGGGCCTTTGAGTGGTGGCGCCAGCGCACCGGCGGGCGGCACCTCTGGGTGCGGAATAACCTCTCCACCATCGGCTCCCAGCTGATCGACTCCATCATCTTCAATCTGCTGGCTTTCGTCCTCCTGGCCCCGGAACCGATGTCTTTCGGCCTGTTTCTCAACGCCACCTCTGGCTACTGGCTCTTCAAAGTCATCATCGCCTTTCTCGACACGCCGCTGGTTTACTTCCTGGTTCGCTGGCTGCGTGACGAGCAGGCGACCCTTCTGGCCACCGCACCTTCCACCGGAGCCCTCTCTGCGGGAAACCTCACCACGGACTCGTTGCCAGAGTTCGCGCCAGAGGTTAAATCGGGTGAAGGTGAGCGTTGAGCAGTATCGTGGGCCGCCCGCCGACTCCAGCCGACCTTTCTTCACGCTGATAACCAATGCGAGGCCGCCTCATAGGGAGGGTGCTGGCTCTGCATGGGGCCGGATTTTCGCGGATTGCCAGTTGACACCGGTGGCTCTGGTCGGTGCTATCGGGGGTGCTATGACAACGATTACGGATATTCGCGGGCGTGAAGTGATTGATTCTCGGGGAAACCCCACCGTCGAGGTGGATGTGTTCCTCGAAGACGGCTCGATGGGGCGGGCCGCTGTCCCAAGTGGTGCCTCTACGGGTGAACACGAAGCAGTCGAGCTGCGCGACGGGATGCTCTCGGCTGAAGCCTTCCCCAAGGGCTTCCCGCGCAAAACCCGCTTCCTCGGCAAGGGCGTCATCAAGGCTGTCGAGAACGTCAACGACAAGATCTGCCCGGCTTTGATCGGGATGGACGCCCGCGACCAGCTCGGCATCGACCACACCATGCTGGAACTCGACGGCAGCAAGACCAAAAAGGAACTGGGTGCCAACGCCATCCTCGGCGTCTCCCTGGCCGCTGCCAAAGCTGCCGCGATCTCGCTGAATCAGCCGCTTTACAAGTATATCGGCGGGCCGAACGCCAAAGTGCTGCCGGTGCCGATGATGAACATCATGAACGGCGGAGCCCACTCCGACGCCCCGATCGACTTCCAGGAGTTCATGATTATGCCGATCGGCGCAGAGACCTTCCGCCAGGCCATCCAGATGGGCGCGGAGGTCTTCCACTCTCTCAAAAAGGTGCTTAAGGCCAAGGGTCTTTCCACTGCCGTGGGTGACGAAGGTGGCTTTGCCCCCAACATGGAGAGCACCATGGATGCCCTTGACGCCATCGCCAAGGCCATCAAAGACGCGGGCTACAAGCTCGGTAAGGACATCGTCTTCGCCCTCGACGTGGCCGCATCTGAGTTTTACGACAAGACCAAGGGGAGGTATGTTTTCAAGAAGAGCAGCGGCCAGGAGATGACCTCCGCCGAGCTGGTCGATTTCTACGCTGAGCTTCAGGCGAAGTATCCCATCATCTCCATCGAGGATGGTTGCGACGAAAATGACTGGGATGGCTGGAAAATCATCACTGACAAGCTTGGTGCCAAAACCCAGCTCGTGGGCGACGATCTTTTCGTCACCAACACCAAGTTCCTGCAAAAAGGCATCGACCTGGGCGTAGCCAATTCCATCCTGGTGAAGGTTAACCAGATCGGCACCCTCACTGAGACCCTCGACGCGGTGGAACTGGCCAAGGAACACGGCTACACCTCCGTCCTTTCCCACCGCTCGGGCGAGACGGAAGACACCACCATCGCCGACATCGCGGTGGCCACCAACTGCGGCCAGATCAAGACCGGCAGCATGAGTCGCTCTGACCGTATCGCAAAATACAACCAGCTCCTGCGGATCGAGGAAGAACTCGGCGACACCGCCGTTTACGGCGGTAAGCTGAAAGCCTAGCCCGCCGCTGCCCCCTGCCCGCCGGAACGACAGCCGCCGCCGCCCCCAAGGGCCCGGCGGTTTTTATTGTAAAGGTGGTTGAGCTAAGGGCGAGACCATCCCCAGGCGTCCGCTGGCTCATTTTCATCCCCTGGTGGCGGCGGGAGCTGTGGGAGGAGGAGGAGGCCCGTTTCGGGGTCGCCGAGGCTCTCGGAGGCACGACCGGCGTGATGGACGTGCCAGAGAGCGATGAGGGCGCAGGTGAAGGCGTCGAGGCGGTCTTCGACTGGCTTCCGATGGTCGGCGTGGAGGTCGGGTTGCGCGGCGATGGTGTCGAGCCAAGGAAGGTGCTCGGTGAGGAATCGGCTGAGGAGGTCTTGGTAGCGCGTAAACTCGGCCCGCTGGTTGGCCCGCGGGGGGCGTTTATACTTCAGGACTCGATTGAGCTGGAACCAGCGGAGCATCGCGATGTGCGGGTAAACCTCGGCAACCAGGCGGCGACCGTCGGCGAGGTCGAGGCTGGCTTGAAAGCCAAGCTGTTGCCAGGCGGCCAGTAGCCGAGGCGGGCGCGGGGTCAGGCGGAGGTTGGCGGGGTAGCAGCCGGCGTGTTGGCGCCCAAAGTGGACGTGGGTCAGCTTATCGACCGGGCGCGAGCCGGTGTCGTTGCGGCAGATCAGCGGCCCGTCCACCGCCCAGAAGGTCCGCTGGGCCTCTAGGTAAGCCACCGTGCTGGCGGCCTCACCGATCCCGCTGCCGAGAATGCCCCGCGCCAGGTCGAGCAGGGCGTCGTCACCGTGAGACAGCTCCAGACTGCGCACCACGCCGCGGGGCGGGTCGCCCGGCCAGTAGTCGATCACGCAGACCCCATCAGGCTGGCGGTCTCCCCAAGCCAGGTCCACTCCCACCAACCGCCACTGTGGGCCTGGACTGGCTGCGGGAGCGGTTTTCACCTAGCGGGTCCAGACCTGGAGGGATTGAAGGAAAAACCACTCCAGGGCGTTGGGCTGGGCCAGGTTAAAGGGATCCATCAGCGTGGCCGCCTTTTCGAGCAGGGCGCAGGCCCGAGGACACCGGGCCGCCAGGTCGGCGGAGCCGGAAGCCCGCACTTCGGCCAGGGTGCGGCCTTGGATGTCCGCCAGCAGGCGCGTGCGGAAGCTCTTCCGAAAGCCGACCTCGTTGGCCTCGCGAGCGTCTTCGTTGAGGTGTTCCGGCTGTCGCTCTTTTTCGATCGCCCAGGCTGCGGTGGCCAGGTCTGCCGACACTTTCTCAAAACCGTTGACCAGCCCGTAGGCCTCAACGACCAGTCGGGCCGCACTGGCGCGGTTGAGGCCCCCACCGGTCAGATGCCGCAGCCACTGGCCATAACGGTCGAGCCAGACCTCCCAGTCGGGCAGTTGCCCGGCGTCGCCACCCGTCTCCGGCAGTCGCAGGTTCATGCAGCGGCTGCGGATGGTCGGCAGCAGCGTCTCCGGGCGCTCCGTCAGCAGGAATAGCGTGGTGCCCAGCGGCGGCTCCTCCAGGGTCTTCAGAAAGGCGTTGGCGGTCTGGTGGTTCATCCGATCCACCTCATAGACTACCGCCACCTTGCGCTGGCTGGCGTGGCCCGTCAGTTGCAGGTCCGCCAGCAAGCGCCGCATGGAGTTGAGCGGCCACTCTCCGCCAACTCGCTCGGCCTTGGTGCCGACATTGATCATCCGAGCGCGTTTTTGCGGACGCAGCTCAAAAAAATCTGGGTGCTGGGTGGG
The DNA here is from genome assembly GCA_036788355.1 of Opitutales bacterium. GTDB lineage: Bacteria > Verrucomicrobiota > Verrucomicrobiia > Opitutales > Cerasicoccaceae > DAIQNO01. The sequence continues at coordinate 3,873 of DAIQNO010000081.1, forward strand.
GGTTGGCGTGGAGAGCAGTCGCCCCGCTAAATTAAGCGCCACCGACTCCGCTTCGGCAAGGCGACTGGCGGACAGCAACAGCGCGTGGGGCAAGCGGTCGCCCTCTATGGCCCGCTGCAAGACCCGCCAGACCGGCAACGCTGACGCCTTGGAAACTCCGTTGCTCACACCGCTATTTCAGGGGTCAGGCCGATGGTTGGCAAGGCGGGAACTCTGCGATCGCTATGAGAGGCCCAGGAAGCTGTTGAAGTGAACCAGCCCGGAGTGCTCAGGACAGCTCAAAGATGCCGTAGGCGAAAGCGTCGGCCTCGATGGCCAAGGTGCCGTCCGACGGAACCAGTCTGCAGCCGTGCTCCAACAGCGGCGAGATGCTCAGCGGGAGTCCGGTCGTGTTTTTTAGCGGGACGACCGTGCTGGTGGTGCGAGCGGCGGGGTTGACCACGATCAGGCAGCGCTGGGCTCCATCGGGTGATTCCCGGAGAATGGCCAGCGGATATTCCTCGTCGGTGACGTTCAAAATCTCGAAGGAGCCGCTGGCACCGAGGGCGGGATTGCTTTGGCGCAGCGTGATGAGGTGCCGCGCGAAGTGCCAAAGCGAGCCCGGCTCCGGCAGTTGGGCCGCCACCGTCGGGCGGTGCGGATCGGGATCGAGGGGCAGATAGAGGGCCTCGGCGGGGGCCGTTGAGAAGCCTGCATTGGCGGTCGCGTCCCATTGCATCGGGGTGCGCGTTCCGGCCCGTTCCCCGTCCGCCCCACCCGCATTTTCGGCGTCGATCCCAAGGAGCGTGGAGCCCTCCACCGGGGGCACGTCAGGGATGAAACGCATCCCGACCTCATCGCCGTAGTAGATGGTCGGAACGCCGGCCTGGGTGAGCAAAAAGACCCACAACGGGCGCAACCCACCCTCCGTGCGGCTGCCGCAAAGGGGCCGCTGGAAGTCATGGTTAGCCGTCGGCAGCGAGATGAAGCCCTGCGACCCACACGCGGCACGCTGATGGGTGTAGGACTCGCGAAAAACCTTCAAGGAGCCCCGCCCGGCGTCGTCAAAGTAGCAGGGATCTCCGTTTCCAGGTAAAGTGCCAGAGCCGTTGAAAAAGAGCTGAGGGTAGCCCGGCGCGTTGAAGTGGATGAGGTAGTCGAGGTGAAAACCCGCCTCGATGGCCTTGTCGGGACTACTCCACTCGGCCATCAAGACGCGATCCGGATACTCTTGATCCAGCCAAGCCCGCAGTTCACGCCAGAGGGCGGTGTTACCCACGCCTCCCGCTCCCTGCATCTTGAGGTTGTGCTTAACCAGAGAAGCAGCCATATCGACCCGGAAACCATCACAGCCGCGGTCAAACCAATACGTCAGGATACGACGCAGCTCGGCGCGATTTTTTTGGGGGCCCGGGGCGTCGATCGGGTCCTGCCATGCCTCGGTGAGGTGGTCCCAGCCGTAGTTGAGGGCGGGCTGATACCAGAAGAAACTCGGCATGAAGTCCTCCTTGGCAGGACCCTTCACTGGGTCAAAATCACGGTTCTTCCAGATGTAGCGGTTGCTCTCCGGGTCGCGGGGATTGGCCGCCTCCGCCTGAAACCAGGCGCATTGCATGGAGGTGTGCCCGGCAACGAGGTCGAGGATCACCCGCAGGCCGCGGGCGTGGGCCTCAGAAAAAAGCTCCACCAGATCAGCCTCCGTGCCGTAGCGGGGTGCCACCTGGTAAAAGTCGCGGATGTCGTAGCCGGCATCCTCGAAAGGAGAGTCGAAAACCGGATTCAGCCACAACGTATTGACGCCGAGCTGCGCCAGATAATCGAGCCGGTTGATGATCCCGCGCAGATCACCGACCCCATCGCCGTTGGCATCCTGGAACGAAGCGGGAAAAATCTGGTAGATGATTGCTTGGGGAAGCCACGACGGATAGCTGAGGACCATCCAAGATTTTTGAACCATGTAGCGGGGATTGTCAGGCGAAAAGTGCTGTCGGGTGAAAATGACAACGTTGTGTTAACCGCACCGAGCTTGCTCGATGCCCAGCCCAGCACCACGAGCCCAGCCCGAAGGCAAGGCGGTCGCCAGCCTTCCGGGTGTCTGCGCGTGCAGCGTCACCGGTCTGTGCAGCCTCTTTCACGCTGGTGCAGGAGAAACTCGGTCACCGCAAAGTCGATCGGGTAGGTCAGCTTGGGGTTGGGGGCGCGATTTTCAACCAAGGTCACCGGAATGTTGTGCAGGCGGGCCGCTGCGACGTCGTCCGTAATCGTCAACCCGCGTTGATGGACGGACTCATAGGCGGCCAAAATCGCCTCGTGCCGGAAGACCTGCGGCGTCTCCATCGCCCAGAGGCGAGAACGCGTCACGTCGTCCAGAGTGCAGCCGCGCAGCGGCTCCCCCGAAAGCGGGCCGGACTTGATCGAATCGGTGACGCGATGGGCCAACGTCGCGGCTCCATCCTGCCGAGCCGCATCGTCGAGGGCGTGCAGTTGCTCGGGCGTGATCAGCGGACGTGCGGCGTCGTGGATGAAAACCGGACGCGCCAGCGGGGGCACGGCCCGCAAGCCGTGGAGCACGGACTCCTGCCGCTCGACCCCACCCGGAACAAAGTGCAGCTCAAAACGGGCGACCAGTTCACCCAGTTCCCGACGCAAGTAGGTGGCAATGGCACCCTGTTGAACGTCGTCGCGGACGACGAAAACCAGCGTGTCCACGCAGCCGGACTCGATAAAAGCCCGAGCGGAGTAGCTGAACACGGGCGACCCCGCCAGTGGCTCCAAGACCTTATCCGTCGTCACCCCCGCCATCCGCTGGCTCCGCCCACCGCACAGCAGCACCGCCAGGCCATCTTTGAGTTGACCGGCAGGCCTCCGCGTTACGTCTTGAGGCCAATCGCGCCTCTGGATGGTTGCTGGATTCTGGGCGTAATCGCTCATCACGGGTCGAGCATGATCCATGGATCGTGGGCAGGGCAAGCCGCACGGCGACCGTGATGCTTTTCTCCTTTCCCGGCCCCCATCGGCACCCGCCGCCCTCCACGGTGCGGCTTCACGATCCCCATTGGAAACTGGGTTTCAGGGGGAGGGAAAACGCCAGCTAAGCTGTCTTCTAGGTTCCTGGAAATTAGGCTTTTGCGAAAAGTCATGTGAGGTTATAATCCCTAGAGTGAAGACCTGCCCCCATGAAGAAGCGCAGCTCGGACTTCCGGGGGTTGCCTCCCCCACGATGCCAAGAAAGGCCGCCCGCCGCCCACCCATCGTTGCCGGTGCCCGAAGACTCCTGGCCGCAGCAACCTGGGGACTCGCGGTGGCCTGCCTGGTTCCCTCCACCGACCTCCAGGGGCAGTCCTCGGCACCCGCAACCGGCAGCCGCGTCACTGTCGAGACCGAGCCGCCTCCCCCACGCTCCGACCCCGCCCCCACGACGATCCCCGCCCCGCAAGCAGCGGCCGAACCGACCCCAGAGGAATCGATTCAGCCGGGGCGGGCACCCTCGGCAGCCTTTCCCGAGTTGAGCCCTACCCAGCGCCAGGAGCGCCTGGTGCGCCTCTTTGACCGCTACGTCCGGGCCACCGGCGGCCACCTCGCGATCCGATCCATCGAAGCCCTCATCGGCACCGGATTTTACATCCGGGAGAATCGTCGCTGGCCGATGCAGTGGGTCCGACGCAGCCCGGACCTCGCCCGTGTGCGGGTCGAGCAGACCACTGGCGTTTATGCGCTTGTTTACGATGGGCAGCGATCCTGGGAGCGGTTGCCGAACTGGCCGCAATTTCGCCCGATGGCCGCCCAGGAAGCCGCCGAGTTCGCCCATTTTATTGCCCTGATCAGCCCTTTTTATCAAGCCATGCAGTCCGACGTTCGGCCCCGATACCTCCGCGAAGTCAACTGGGAGGGTCGCCCTGCGGAGTTGGTTGAAATGTCGGTCTATGGCGGGAGCACCTGGCAACTATACTTCCCAGTCACCACCGCTCTGCCCGCAGCCGCCATCCTCATCACCGACACAGAAGCATCCCAGCCGCTCTCTGTCATCCGCTTCGACCAGTATCGCCCCGTCCAAGGCGTTCAGCTCCCGCATCGGATCTCCTTCCAACGCGAAGGATGGGACATCTTTGCCTATGAAGTGACCGATTTCGAGATCAATCGCGGCGTTTTCAGGAACGTCTTTGAGGTCGACGATCGGGAGTGACTCAACCAGGCTCCTGGCGCGGACGGCCGGTCTGGCTCCGTTAAGTTTAGGCACTACAGCCGGAAACCTACCCAAGCCCGCCTCGACGACTTTCTCTCCTCCAAATTTGCGACGGCCCGCTTTCAACAAAGAACAGAGACCCGATGAAGCTCATTTCCTGGAACGTCAACGGCCTCCGAGCGGCCTTGGGTAAGGGTTTCGCGACGTGGTTGGGCAGCTGCGAAGCCGACCTCGTGGCCCTTCAGGAAGTTCGCCTCGGTGCAGGCGAGGCCCCAGACCTCGGAGCGGCTGCCGAGCAGTTTCCCTGGTGCTACTACCACCCCGCTGAGAAACCCGGCTACAGCGGCACCGCGCTGCTTTGCCGGACTGAACCGCTCGGCGTCTGGCAGGACTTTGATGCCACCGGCGATCACCCAGCCGAGGGCCGCGTGCAGACCCTGGAACTCGCCGCTGCCTACCTGGTCAACGTTTACGTCCCCAACGCCCAAGACGGCCTGCGTCGCCTGGGCTACCGCCGCCAATTCAACGCTGACCTGCGCCACTACCTCCAAGGGCTCCGCGCCCATAAACCCGTCATCATCTGCGGCGACTTCAACGTCGCCCACCAGGAAATCGACCTCGCCCGACCGCAGGCCAACCGTGGCCAGGCCGGCTTTAGCGACGAAGAACGCGCCGACTTTTCCGCGCTCCTTGCCGACGGCTTTCTCGATTCCTTCCGCGAGCAACACCCCAACCAGCCCGGCCATTACACCTGGTGGAGCTTTCGCGGCGGTGCTCGCACCCGGAATGTCGGTTGGCGTCTGGACTACTTTCTGGTGGACACTGCTCTGGCACCCAAAACCCAAAAAGCCACCATCCTGGCCGACGTGCTCGGCAGTGACCACTGCCCCATCCTTCTCGAAGCCGACCTCACCTGATCGCACCAGAAGCATTGCACCGACCAGGTGAGCACCTCCTTTACCACGCCTGGCCGCCTC
>DAIQNO010000082.1:0-8939 GCA_036788355.1 Opitutales bacterium
GGCCAGACGTTGAAAATCCCGTAACGGGTTGGGCGCGGACGGGATTTTTCCAGCAATCTTACCCAGAGACGGCACGAGCGACGCCGGTAGCAGCCAGACAGGGGATGGTGGAAAAAAAACAGGGTTTCGCCTACTGTCCAGCAAGCCGTTTTGCAGTAGGGAGACCGTGGGGGCGCCATTTTGGCTGCAGTCGGTTGGTTGTGCTGACGTTGGAGGTCAGACCCTAAGCACCGGCCAAGCTGACCTGATGCTTGGCGGAGTGCCGCTGGAGCATCGCCCAGAAGCCGCCGCCGATGGCCACGAGAGCGAAAATCACGCCACCGACCACCGCCATCGCGCCGGTTGTGCTGGTGGCACTGTAGCCCAACCACTTCGGAATGATGATCGCGGCAGCGTGGCCCAACCAGGCCGTCAGGCCGGCCAAACCGCAGGCCACCACCAGCATCACGCCCAACCTCCTCGCCACGAGGTGCGCGGTAGCCGCCGGGACAATCAGCATGGCAATCACCAGAATGCTGCCCACGGCTTCAAAAGCGGCCACGGTCGTCACCGCCGTCAAGACCATCAAGAGGTAGTGCAACGCCTCCGCCGGATAGCCAAGAGCGCGGGCCAGGGCCGGGTCGAAGGCACTGAGGCGCAGCTCCTTGTAAAACAGCAGAATGACCACGAGGTTCACGAGGGAAACCACCCCCAGGCGCAGGGTGGCCACCGGGACCTCGCCGCCCCAGCCGACCCGCACGGTGTCCAGCGGGGTTAATTCCAAAGCCCCATAGAGGACGCAACTCGGGTCGAGATCCACCCGATCGGCGGTGCGGACGATCAAGATGAGGCCGACCGCGAAAAGCGCGGTGAAGACTACCCCCATCGCGGCACCTCGATCGACGCGCCCCCATCGGCTGATTACCTCCGTAAGCAACGCGGTCAGCACGCCGGCAAGGACGGCCCCGACCCACATGGCGACTCCCCCCCGCGTTCCGCTAACCAAAAACCCGATCGCCAACCCTGGCAGCACGGCATGGCTGATCGCGTCGCCCATCATGCTCATCTGGCGCAACAGCAAGAAGGTGCCCACCAACGCGCACGCTACCCCGGCCAAGGCACCCGTCACGACCATAGAAGTGTCCAGCGGGCTCCAGTCAGCGATCATCCCACGATCATCGGCTCAATTGAGCCGGGAAGTCCAGAATCAACCGCTGGGAGTCTGGCGAGACTCAAGAACCAGGCGCCGTCGTTCGGCCGGGATGGGCGCGAGGCTCGATCGAAGATGACCTTTTCAAGATCAGTGCCGCGACCCGATCAGTCTTGCCAGCGACGGAAGACCAAAGTGGCGTTGTGGCCGCCGAAGCCCAGGTTATTGCTGACAGCGATGTTGACTGGGGCGTGGCGGGCCACGTTGGGCACGTAATCCAGGTCGCAATCGGGGTCTGGCGTCTCGTAGTTGATGGTCGGGGGGATGACGCCGTCTCGCATCGCCATCAGGCACGCGATAGCCTCGATGCCGCCCGCCGCCCCGAGCAGGTGAGCGGTCATCGACTTGGTGCTGCTGATCGGAACCCGGTAGGCGTGGTCGCCGAAAACCGCCTTGACCGCCATGGTCTCAAACTTGTCGTTGTAAGGAGTGGAAGTTCCGTGCGCGTTGATGTAATCGACTTCGCCTGGGGTCACGCCCGCCGTGTCCAAGGCCCGCTTGAGGCAGTAGGCCAAGCCCTCTCCCTTGGGATCGGGGCTGGTGATGTGGTAGGCGTCGCAACTGGCCCCATAGCCAATCAGTTCACCGTAAATGTGGGCGCCCCGAGCCCGCGCATGGGCTTCACTTTCGAGGATGAGGATGCCGGCACCCTCGCCCATCACAAAGCCATCTCGGCCCGCATCGAACGGACGCGAAGCGCGGGTGGGCTCATCATTGTAGGCCGTGCTCATGGCCTTCATGGTGCAAAATCCGGCCATCCCGACCTCGACGATCGCCGCCTCACTACCGCCGGAAATGACGACCTCCGCGTCACCGCGCTGAATCAGGTGCATCGCCTCACCTAGGGCATGGGAAGCACTGGAACAGGCGCTAACGGTGCAGTAGTTGGGACCGCGGGCACCATACTCGATCGCGATATTCCCGCCGGCGATATTGGCAATCAACGACGGAATCATAAACGGCGATACCTTCCGCGGGCCGCGTTCCTGGAGGCGCAGCGTCTGCTCTTGCACCGATTCCAGACCCCCGATGCCGCTGCCGACCATCACCCCGAAAGTCCAGGGATTGAGCGAGGCGCAGTCTAGCTTGGCGTCCGCGACGGCGAGCCGAGCCGCAGCCATCGCAAAGTGGACGAAGCGATCCGTGCGCTTAACCTCTTTGGAATCCATGAACTGCGTCGGATCGAAATCCGGCATCCAGGAAACCACGCGGCAGGAATAGTCGGAAGCGTCAAACTTGGTGTTCGGGCTGAGCCCCGAACGGCCCGCCTTGAGGCCCCCCCAGAAGGTCTCGACGTCAAGTCCGAGCGCATGAACTACCCCCAAGCCGGTGATCACGACCCGACACTTTGGCACTACTGAAGGCATGATAAAAACCAGTTATTCATGCTCAAGGCACGCTGCCAAAGTTGAGTTCTCGGTAGTTGTCAGAATTACGGCCCGACCACCGAGATTTACTCGCCCAAAGCTGCCCGCCCGAAGAAAAAATCTTAGTTGGCTGAGCGGGCCTTGAGGTAGTCCAAAACCGCTCCTACGGTGGTCAACTTTTCCGCGTCCTCCTCCGGGATTTCGCCGCCGACCTCGTCCTTGAACTCCTCCTCGAAGGCCATGATCAGCTCAACTTGATCCAGCGAGTCGGCTCCGAGGTCGTCCGTAAATGATGCCTCAGGCTTGACCTGCTCCGCCGTGACGGAGAGCTGATCGATGATGATTTTCGTAACGCGCTCGTTGATCGATGAATCCGACATGTTTTGGTTAGGGAAAAGTGAAGAGGCAGTTTATGCCGAGATAAACATGCCCCCGTCAACGGAAAAAGTTTGGCCCGTGATGTAGGCAGCATGATCGCTGCACAGAAACGCGACCAGCCCGGCAATTTCGGCAGGAGTCCCAAAACGCTTCAGCGGGATGGCCGCTTTGGCTGCCGTCTGGGTCTCCTCCGAGAGCACCTCGGTCATGTCCGTCGAGATGAACCCAGGGGCGACGGCGTTGACGGTCACGTTACGCGAGGCCACCTCGCGGGCCAGGGCCATCGTAAAGCCGACCATTCCGGCCTTGGCCGCAGCGTAATTGGTCTGACCCGCATTCCCACTGCGCCCGGTCACCGAGGTGATGTTCACCACGCGGCCCCACCGTTTCCGGGTCATCGGGCGCACCAGCGCCTTGCTCCACGCGAAGCAGCTCGACAAGTTCGTAGTGATCACGGCGTTCCAGTCGGCCTCGGACATCCGAAAAAGCAGGCCGTCCTTGGTGATGCCGGCATTGTTGACCAAAATGTCGATGCACTCGTGCTGATTGAGCACCTTCGTTGCGGCCGCCTCCACTGCCGCAAGGTCGGCAACGTCCACCGCTAAAGCCTCCGCGCTGCCTCCGCTGGCGCGGATGGCGGCCGCCGCCTCCCCGCAAGAGGATTCTCGCAGGCTGACGCAGATGACATGGGCACCCTCCGCCGCGAGGGATTCCGCAATGGCCCGGCCAATTCCGCGACCCGCCCCGGTCACCAACGCCTTCCGTCCGCTCAACTTAAGATCCATTGCTCAGTGAATCACCCGCCCATCCCGGCCAACGCAAGGGAAAATCCCACCCAGCACCCCATCCTGTGCCCTCAACGGCACTTTACAGGGCCATCGGAGGCACTTTGCCGTGCCACCCATAAACCAACCGGCCGCCGATCCGAGAGTCGGAGCCCCACCACCTCGCGATCGCCTGCAGCAGCCGCCCTCCGCCGTTTCACAACGCCGCGCGGTCGCGGATTGCCATCCCCCTCTCGCCACTGCAATCTCGAGACATGAAAATAAAACGCCAGAGTCTTGCCGCGTGGGTTTTGGCAGCGCGACCGCGCACCCTGCCGGCAGCGGTCGTTCCCGTGCTGGTGGGCACCGCCTTGGCGATTAGCGAGGGCCGTGGGGCCATCCTGCCAGCGATGCTCTGCCTGCTTTTCGCCCTTTTGGTGCAGATTGCCACCAACTTCGCCAACGACTACTTCGACGCCAAAAAGGGAGCCGACACCCCGGAACGACTCGGCCCGACGCGGGCGGTGGCCGCCGGGCTGATCTCGGCCCCGGCGATGTGGCGGGCGACCCTCACCACCCTGGCCCTCGCGCTGCTGGTGGGCTGCGGGCTGATTCCCTTTGGCGGCTGGTGGCTGCTGGCCGTAGGCGTGGCCAGCCTGATCTGCGCCGTAGCCTACACCGGCGGACCTTACCCCCTCGGCTACCACGGCTGGGGTGATGTCTTCGTCGTCCTGTTTTTCGGCCTGATCGCTGTCGGCGTGACCTACTACGTTCAGGCGGGGGGATGGTCGGCCACCGCATTCCATCTCGGCCTCGGCGTCGGGCTGATGATCAACAACCTGCTGGTGGTCAATAACCACCGCGATGCGCCCCTCGACGCCAAAGTCGGCAAGAAGACCGTCGTCGTCCGCTTCGGGCGACCCTTTGGCGAGGCCCTCTTCGCCAGCAGCTACCTGATCGCCGCGAGCACCGTCCTGGGTGCCCTCGCTGAGCGCCTCTCCCTCGCTGCCGGGCTGGTCGTCATCGCCGCGGCTGCCGGCGGCGGCTGGCACCACTACGGCCTCTGGAAGAGACTCCGGAAGGTCAAAACGCCCCAGGAATACGGCACCCTCCTAAAGCTCACCGCCACCGAAGTGGTCGCCTACGGCACCGTGCTCACGATGATTATCCTGGTCAGTGCCTAGTGTCGTTGAACCCCCAAGTGCCGTTGAACCACCCAGTGCCGTTGAACCACCCAGTGCCGTTGATCGCGCTTACCCACTGGCCGCGCTCGCTGACCGGTCACCACCGGGACGGGTATCATCGCTGCGAGCCAGAACGGCGAGAAAACCGGCCTCTACCCGTGGAGGATTGGCGTTGACCGCAGCTACCCGCGAACCGCTAGACTGAGTTGGTGGAAAGCTTTTTCGTCGTCCCCTTTCAACGCCACCGCAACACCCTGACTGCCGCCTTTCGATCGCGCGGATTCTCCGAGGTCGAAGCCCTCGCGGCGGAGGCCATGGCGGCTGCGGCTTCTCAGCACGGTATCCGGACGCATAACGGCCTTAAGGCTCTGCACCTCGACCACCTTTTCGGCAGCGGTAGCGGGGGCTGCGTGCCAGGAGCCGAGATCGAGGTGCTCCCGTCGCGCTTTTCCGGCAGCGAAGTCTGGAACGCCAACCGCAAGCTCGGACAGGCTACCGCCGTGGCCGCCATGGAACGGGCCATCGCCCTGGCCGACCAGTATGGCATCGGCCAGGTCAGCGTCGATAACGCCTTTCACTACCTCTGGGGTGGCGGCTACGTGATGGACGCCGCTCGGCGTGGCTACCTCGCCTACACCAACTGCACCGCCGCCCTCGCCGAAGTCGTGCCCTTTGGCGGCAAGTTTCCAACCCTCGGCACCAACCCCCATAGCTGGGGTTTTCCGACCACTGAGGCGATCGGATTCCCGATCGTTATTGACTGGGCCACCAGCGTCATTGCGATGGGCCGCGTGCAGCAACTCGCCCGCGAGGGAAAGGCCCTGCCCCCTGGAGCGGCCGTCGATGCCAACGGCCAGCCGACCACCGACCCGAAGGCGGTCGCCGCCCTGACCCCTTTCGGAGCCCACAAGGGCTACGGTCTCTCCCTGATTAACGAGGTCTTCGGTGCCCTGATTGGCGGGAGTCTGCCGACCATCCGCAGCCGCAACGCCCCCCCAGGGGAAAAGCGCACCCCCGCGTTCTACTTTCAAGTCATCCACCCCGAGGCCCTATCTGGCAACGACTTTGCCCTCGGTCGCACCCAAGCCGATAACATCCGCGCCGTGCTCGACGACATCCTCGGCCACGGCAATGAAGGCTGCCTGCTGCCCGGACAACTCGAAGCGCAATGGGCCGAACGCGTGCAGAAAGCGGGCGGTCTCCTCTTCTCCGCCGCGGAAATCGAAGCCTTCAACGAAATCGCCGGCGAGTGTGGGCAAGATCCGTGGAGCACCGACGACTTTAGCCCCGAAAACCTCACCGCCTAGCGTGCCAGCCCCGTCATGGCGCGAAAAAGCCGCATTGCTACCGATGGGGGCAGCGAAAACCTCCTTCAGAATCCGTTTCAGACCCTCGGCGACTTAGCGGTCACCGCCAGTGCGTCGACGGCAGCCCCAACCCCCGCGGCCTCCTCGCTCGCTTCGGCCAAAGTCGCCCCGTCGTCGGCTCTGCCCCCCGGAGCCAAGCCCACCGGACAGTCAGCGGGACCTGGTCCCACGCCGCCGAGTGCCACCCGCCCGGCGGAGAGCTTCTCCTGTCGTGGCCGCGTCGAGCTGCGCCGGGAAAAAGCCGGACGCGGCGGCAAAACCGTCACCACTGCACGAGGGCCGATTTTCACCGCCATTGGCCCCCAGCAGCGAGCCGAGCTGCTCCGGGTACTCCAAGGCCAACTCGGCACTGGCGGCCTCGCCCTCCCAGACGGCCTCGAACTTCGCGGGGACTGCCGTGACGCCGTAGAAACCTTCCTCCGGCAACACGGGGCCACGGTCGTTCGCGCTGGGGGGTGACGCCGCCCAAGCGAAAGTCAGCTCACTAAGCCGTCGCAACCATCGCGGCGCCCGATGACCGCCCCCGCCGATGCCAGAAACGCGCCACCGCCACCACTCCCACGCCGTTGGACCATAGCCAACCGTAAAGATACCCATTCAACACCCCGTGGGCAATCGCGTCACCCCAACTCCAATCGCGGTTAGTGGCCATGCCCAACAGCGTAAAAAAACCGCCCCCGACGATCATCCCGAACAAGCACGTCGCCCCCGCCCCCACCGCAAAAGGGAGAAGACTCCGGTTGACCGCCGCCACCCACGACTCGGGCAGCAACCCCAGGCGACCCAGCAGCCACGCGACACCGCCCAATGCCAACCACAACCACAACAACGGCGACCACGCCAAAACCCACATATTCTCATTCATACCTCCCAGCTAACTCCCTCTGCGGCCATCTTTCAAGGCCGCTGACCTACCCCTTAGCGGGAAAAACGGGCCACTACCGCACCACCCTCGGAAACTCTGGGCAACGCCGCGAAGCCGCCAGCGGCTGATCGGGCTCCGCCCGGCAAAAAAACTGCATCTCGCCGCTGGTCTGGCAAAACCACACCTCCTCGGCCCCCGCCCCAAAATACAGAGCCTTCTTCAGCACCATCTCTTCCTCGCGATTGCTGGGTGACAGCACCTCAACACAGATTTCGGGTGCCAACTCGTAGAGGTCGGGCGGATTGAGGGCCTCACGCTCCGGTGAGCACCACACCACATCCGCCGCCTTAACCCCGTCAGCCGTGGAAATCGGCGCCTCGACCAACGCTCCACCCTCCCAGGGTTCCTCAACACCACGACTGTCTGTTTCCTTAAAAACCGGGGACTCCCCAAGTCGCCCAGACTCCTCACTAAGCTCAAAATCGCCCATCAACTCCCTCAGGAGATGAAGGATCTTGGTCTGCCGCAAGGCGTGGGGTTTACGGGGTGGTGGGCTCATCAAAAGTCGTCCGCAGGCGTCCGTTTCAATCCGCTCCTCCCGATGGGCCAACACCGGATCGGCACATAGGCGCTCATAAATCGCCCGGTTGTGCAACAACTGCCCCGGAGAAGCCGCCACTAAGTCCAAAACGCTCATCTCCTTTCCCCTTCTAAAGGAAAGATACCATCGTCAACCCCTCAGGCGAGCCTTTTTTGCCTTCTGCCCGGCGCACCGGGGTCGGCGAGCCCGGGCACCAGGGGTCCGGTGCCCGGACTTGCGGGGCTCGCGCAATGGTCGCTTCCTCCGACCCCTCACAGCACGTGTTGACGACGGCAACAGCCCCACCAAGCCAGCCCCAGCCCAGCCAGGCCCTGCAACGCCAGGACCGCCGCCGCCAAGCCCAGGGTAGGCAACCATGGCCAGGCGGAAACCTGACTCTGCGCCCAGGCATCGTAAATCGGGGAATCACGCATCGTCACCAGATAGCCCGACCAACCCCAATAAGCGGCGATGATCGGGCGACAGACCCACACCAGAAACGCCGGCAGAGCCAAGACCACCCCCGAAAGCGGCAACTGAAAACCCACCAGGTAAACCGACAACAACGAAGCCTTCTCCGCCGAACCCAGCACCGCACTGAAGCCCAGACAGACCCAACTCATCGACACGCAAAGCAGCGACAGCAACACCATCTGCGGCCCCAACTCCCCCGGAAAGTGGCAGATCACCTTCACGAACCACGCCATGAAAGCCCCCTGCCCTGCCGCCACCAAACCGGTCGTCACTGCCTTCGACAGCAGATAAGCCAGCGGTCGCAACCCCACCAGCCGCTCCTTTTCCCACTGCACCCGCTCCGCCGCAATCTCCCGGGCACCATTGTTGCTCCCCATCAAGGTCAGCAGAATCACCTGAAACATGATCAAGCTCGTGACCAACTGACCCGTCTCCAGGTGCTGCAACTTCAACCGCAACGACTCTGCCTGCCGCTCCACCAAGCTGCCTTCCGGCACCAAGGCCAGCCGCTCGATCTCCGGCAACCCATCCAGCGCAAAAATCACCACCAACAACGGAAACCCCAACGTAATCGCCAACGTCAGCCCCAGGTAGCCCTTATCCCGCCAAAAAAAACGCCCCCGACGCCGCAACAACGCCAAAGTCTGGCCCCACAACCCCACTGCACTCGGCGGGGCCAACCGCCCCCGCAGGTGCCGCCCCACCAACGCCGATGAGTCCACTTTTCCGGCCACCGAACCGCCCGCCACCTCCGCAGAACCGTCAACCCCC
>DAIQNO010000083.1:0-8923 GCA_036788355.1 Opitutales bacterium
GACACACGCAACGCCATCGCGCCGGAACGGCGTCCGAAGAAATATTTCAAGGCATAGAGCCGACAAGAGTAAGCTCTGCCGCGCAGCAATCCATAGACCCATATACCCATACTTGACAATATGGGTGTATGGCACAAAGTCGGCAGTGTGAAGACAACGATAGAAATTGCAGACGCGCTTCTGCTTGAAGCAAAGCAGCTTGCACGTCAGCAAGGTTTGACGCTCCGCAGCCTGATCGAGGAAGGGCTCGACCGAACCCTGAAAGAACGCGCGAAGACACCGCCCAGAGCGGTCTGTCCTGTGGTTTTTGGCGGCAAGGGCCTGCAAGCGGAGTTCCGTGACGCCTCCTGGCGAACCATACGAAATGCCGCCTACGAGGGGCACGGGGCTTGATCGCTGTCGACACCAATCTTCTGGTTTACGCACACCGCAGCGATGCGGTTTTTCACGCGGCGGCACACCAGGCACTCATCGAATTGGCGCAGCGGGGCACCCGCTGGACGATTCCCTGGCCCTGCGCCCATGAGTTTGTCGCCATCGCCACGCACCCGCGAATTTACGATCCACCCACTCCAATCGCCCTAGCACTCGATGCACTGCAGGTCTGGCTGGAAAGCCCCTACTGCACCACCATCGGGGAAGGGCCTCAGCATTTTCACACGCTCCGGGAACTCGCTCTCAGCGGTAAAATCCATGGTCCGATGATTCACGATGCGCGGATCGCTGCCCTTTGCCTGGAGAGCGGGGTGAAGGAACTCTGGACGGCCGACCGTGATTTTTCCCGATTCCGCAATCTCAAGACGAGGAATCCCTTGATCTAATTCCAGTGCGATCTAGTCTCCGCACCTGTCCTCCATTTTCGCCATCCATGAGTCCTTCGCCCGTTAACATCCTCTGTCTGAAGTACGGCACCCGCTACCCGGCCCACTACGTTAACCGCCTCTACGCCGGGGTCGCCCGCCACCTCAGTCGACCGTTTCAGTTCCACTGTTGCACGGACGACCCATCGGGCCTGCACCCTACGGTTCGGATCATCCCTTTTCCGGAAAATCCGGGCATCCAGCGCGGCTGGCCGGATGTTCTGGTCAAACTGATGCTGACGCGCGACGGTTTCGGTGAGCTCGTGGGGCCCACCCTCTTTCTCGATCTGGACCTCGTCATTCTCGACAGCATCGATCCGTTCTTTGACTTTAAACCGGGCGAAAACTGTATTATCCACAATTGGGTAAACCGCCGCAAAGCCCTCGCCGGCCGTCGCCCCGCCGTCGGCAACTCATCCGCCTTCCGCTTCGAGGCCGGTGCGTCCAACTACATCTACGAGACCTTCCTCCGCGAGATGCCCCGCGCCGAAGACCTCAGCATTTTTAATACCGAACAGGCCTTTATGACCTACGCCATGAAGACCGTCCACTGGTGGCCGGAAGCGTGGTGCCGCAGCTTTAAGTGGCACTGCCGCCCAAGCTTCCCACTCAACTGGCTGATCGCGCCAAAGGCACCCGAAGGCTGCCGCATCCTTGTCTTCCACGGTCGTCCCGACCCGGAGGAGGCCATCACAGGCTACCGCGGCAGGAAGATTCATCACTCGACCCGCCCCGCTCCCTGGATCGAACACCACTGGCGGGAAAGCACCGATGCCTGATACCGCGACAACCGGCTTCTGGGACTGGATCGAGGCGGTCTACGTCATCAATCTGGATCACCGCACCGACCGCTGGGAGCAGATCTGCAAACAGCTCCCGGAAGCGGAAGCCCGCGGCAAGCTCCACCGCATCACCGCCTACCGCGGCGTTGATTTACCGGGCTACGGCGAGCGTCCCTGGTTTCGGGGCCGCCCCAAAGACAAAAACTGGGCGGCCCGCGCCGGTTGCACCCTCTCCCACCGGGCTGCCCTGGCGGCCGCCCGGCAACACAAGGTCAGCTTGATCCTTGAAGACGATGCCCTCATCCTCCCGGAGTTCGGTAAGGCAAGCGGCCCGCTCGCCCAACTGCTTCAACAGCGACCGGAAGCATGGGACATCTGCTACCTCGGCTTTACAAACCCCTG
Organism: Opitutales bacterium; assembly: GCA_036788355.1. GTDB lineage: Bacteria > Verrucomicrobiota > Verrucomicrobiia > Opitutales > Cerasicoccaceae > DAIQNO01. Next base: position 2,045 of record DAIQNO010000083.1, read on the forward strand.
GGGCCCTTATCGGCGCATCAGCTCCATTAGCGGACAACATGCCCTCTACCGCATCTTCGGCTGCAGCTGCGCCCACGCCTATCTCGTCACCGATGCCAGTGCCACCTGGATGCATGCCCGGCTACCGGATGTCGATGCCATCTGGCCCTGGATCAGCCGCAACCGGATCTCCGACCGCTGGTTTCGGCGCCACCTCAGCCGTGGGCTTAGAGTGACCTGTGTGGACCCCGGTATCGCCGAGCAGTATGCCAACCTCTCCGACATCACCCCCCGCCATGCCGACTACGCCAACGACCCCAGCCACCGCTCCGATCTACCACTGAAAAGCGGGCAGGACAGCAAGTGCTTCGCCATTGCCTTCCAGGTCCGCCGCATCCTCGCCCTCGCCGACCAGTGCTCCGACTGGGCGCGTAGCCCGATCAAACGCTGGCGTGGCTTCTAGCCGCTTCCACGAGACCGGAACGCCACCCCACCCGCCCACATGAAGCTGCGCGTCAAATTCCTCTCCAAATCGAAGTCAAACTTTGACCCGACCGTTTGGCTGCGCCGCTTTCCCCACCGCGTTCCGGAGTGGGGCAACTGCGAGTTCTGCTTCGATCCGAATGAACGCCACTACGACTGGCTGGTCGCCTACGACGATTTGCCGGCCCTCGGCGATGAGCGATTCACGCTTTGGACAGAAAAACTAGCCTGTCCCTTGGAAAATACCCTGCTGATCACTTCCGAGCCTGCTACGGTTAAGATCTACGGCAGAGCCTTCGTCCGCCAGTTTCACCACGTGCTCTCCAGCCAGGAGCCGGAATTTCTCCAACACCCCCGCCAGATACGCGAGCAGTGCGGGCTCATCCCCTTCTACGGGCGCGACAGCGAGCGCGGCAGCTACGATGCACTGAAGCACCATAATCCGGAGGTCAAACCGGAGCCAATCTCCACCATCTGCTCCGCCAAAGCCCAGAAGCACACCCTGCACAATCACCGCTACCGCTTCACCCGCTGGCTGAAAGCACAGCTGCCGGAAATGGCCCTCTTCGGCCACGGCTTCAACTACATCGAAGAGAAGGCCGACGCCATCGACCCCTACGCCTACCACCTCGCCATCGAGAATCATGCCGCTCCCCACCACTGGACCGAGAAACTGGCCGACGCCTACCTAGGCCTGAGCATGCCGATCTACTATGGCTGCCCGAACGTGGGTGACTACTTTCCGGAGGAATCCTGCATCCAGATCAACCCGGGCGAGCTCGATGCCTCCCTCGAGATCATCCAAAAAGCCATCTGCGACCGCCTTCACGAGAAAAACCGCTCGGCCCTCATCGAGGCCAAGCGCCGCGTGCTCGACGAATACAGCCTCTTCCCAAATCTTGCCCGATTGATCGAGCTCCACCACCGCCCCGCTGCCGATCGATCCACCGCGACCACCCACCTCATCAAGAGCCGCCACCGGCTGCGTAAAGATCATCTTGGTGCCGGTCTGCCCTATCTCCTCGAGCGCGTCCGCGCAAACCTTTCGCTCAACCGTCAGCTCACGCAGCTTACCCGCGACTGGGAGACCCACAATTTACCATCGCCAGATCGCCGCCCAAAGTCACGCTCCTGAGAACAACCATCGTTACCCAACCTCATGTCGATCCTTCGCCAGCTCCTGAAAAAACCGTTTGCCAACTACACTGGCTACGAGCTCCTGCGCCATCAGGTAAAGTTCTGCCACTGGCTCATGGGAGCCGGTGCCGGCGGCGATGTCGACGAAAGCGGGGAGCGCACAGTCCTGCGCAAGGTCTTTGGCAAACAGCCGGAGCATCCGCTCACCGTCTTCGATGTCGGAGCCAACAAGGGCCAGTTTCTCAGCTACCTCCTGCGCGACTTTGCGGAGCAGCTCGCCAGCGTGCACTCTTTTGAGCCGGGAAAGGAAAGCTTCGAGCACCTCCTGCGGGTTGATTGCGGTGAGGTGACTGTTCTAAGAAATCGCTGCGCCCTGGGCCGACAGTCCGGCGAGGCCACCCTCTTCTACGATGCCGCAGGCTCCGAGCTGGCCTCCCTGAGCCAAAGGGATTTGTCCTTTAAAAACCGCAGCTTTGATGAGAGTGAGACCGTCAAGGTGCTGACTCTGGAAGACTATTGCACCGCCAGCAGCATCACCGCCATCGATTGGCTAAAGCTCGACGTGGAAGGCCACGAGCTCGACGTCCTGCAAGGCGGCCGGGCTCTGATCGACACCGGTGCGATCCGTCTCATCACCTTCGAGTTCGGCGGGGCCAATATCGACAGCCGCACCTACCTTCGTGATTTCTATAATTTCTTCAAGGATACCCCGCTCCAGCTCCACCGGATCACTCCGGGTGGCTACCTCCACCCCATTAAGCGCTACCGCGAGACGGAAGAGATCTTCACGACGACCAATTACGCTGCCTTTCAAGCAACCGCACGATAAAGGTTTGCCGGCCTACGCTGGACGCCGGAAGCGAAATAGCCCGCATCCATAGTCGAGCGACACCATCGCGTTCAAATCGGTCGTTTCCACCCAGCCGATTGAGTTGCCGTCTTTGATGTAGGCAAAGGCCTCCAGCTCCAGCTCGCCGAGCTCCCCCACCACCGTTCTCGGATCAAAGACGCGGTGCGCATGAAAGACCAGCCGCTCACGTCCACAGGGTGTGCCGATTAACAACTGCCCCCCCGGAGCCAGCACCCGTTGTAGCTCCGCAAGGCCCCGCTTCCATCCGTCCGGATCCACCGGATCACCATAACGCCCAAGACCGATGTGCTCCAGCACATGCAGGCAACTGAGGCTGTGCAGGCTCCGGTCCGCAAAGGGCAGCCCGCAGACCGAGCCCGCCACACTGGTCAACCCGGGGACCTCCGTCGCCATCGGGCGAATGTCCACATAGCTAACCTCCGGGCAAAAGGTGCAGACGTTTGCCACGAAACCATCCACCCGGCTTCCCACATCCACGTGCCGCTCCGGTCGATGGCGATACACCTGACGCGCAGCCCAGATGTCCTGCAGAAAGTAGTGGCCCTTGGCCGAGCCCGCCGCGTCCTTCCGGTCTTTCAACATCGGCTTCACCTCTGCCCAATCGACCAGCCAGGGCGCCCGCGCGGTTGCCTTCCACTGCCGCATCGTCCGTAGGAAATAGAGCACGTCCCCGGGACGCCCCGGAAACTTGCCAACAAGTTTTAGAATGGCTTTAAATCTTTTCATACAGTCAGGGAGCAGGAGGTTTTTCGGACTTAAATAAACGGCGAACGCGCTGGGATATTGAGAATTTCTTTGCACTGAGGACCGTCAGCATTTGAGGCTCCCCTTCCCGACGCAAGGTGCCAACCCAATAATCAAAGCGGGCAAAGGGATTATACGTATCTAAAACCTGAATACGGGCCTTCTCCACCGCAGCGATTTCCTCTGCGGACTCAGGGCGCTCCAGGGCTGCCGCCATAATTGCAGCAGCGCCGGCTGGATCACTGAGCGAGACGGGGGCGAATGCAGATCGATCAAAGTAGGAGCCTAAATCCGGGCAGCCAAGATAGAAGGGATAAGCCCAACCGAGGTAGGCATCCGTCAATTTCTCTGTCCAGTAGTGTGGCGACTGGCTATTCTCCAGCACCAAGTGAAAGCGGTAGGGCGCGATGGCATCGAGCTTATCGTCTATCGGCTCAAAGCCCTTGCCATAGTGCACTATCCGCTCACCCAAACGTTGCTTGAGCGACTGCAAAAAACGTAACCTTGCCCGTTGACCCGCTGTTTTGGCGGTCGCCGAACAAACCACCCCGATCTTGTTTTCCTTCGGCAGACGCGGCAGTTGCTTAAGATGGTCGTAACCGAATTTGAAGCGCATCTCACTAAAATCCAAACCCACCAGCCAGCAAAGTCCCAGTGCGGATATAATCAAACCGGAATGCTTCGATCCGTTATGGGTATCCACCACATGGGCAAACTGCCGGTAAAACGCCAGCGGGTAAGTCTTCTTGGCGGGCGGCTCTCCGGCGATGAACAGGGTATTCTCCGGAGCAACAAAACCCTGCTCCGTGCCCAGGGCATTGCCGAAGACGATCCAAAAATCATAACGGCCTCCTTGCGGCGGATTGAGGTGGAACTGGCAGTCGCCCCAGCGCATCGATCCTCCGGGCGTGAAATACTCCATGCCACCGGGCGCGCCACCCAGGGTTACACGCACTTGGAGGAGACGGTCCGAAACCACCTCCCCGTTGCCGGAATCGCACTGCATTATTCTATTCATTCGCAAGTATCCGGTTGGGTAAAGATGTCCATTGTGCCGAGGGCTCCATCCTCCAACCGTAGTCGCACGGCGCATAAACCCGGCGCGCCTCATGAAGGGCATCACCAAACCAAGCCGCCCACCAGGCAAAGGAGCTGTTCGATAAGATGGCGTGACGACACTGGCTCATCAGCCAAAAATCCACCAGCGGATCCCACTCATTCGATCCGGGCGAGCGCTCCACCGGGTGTCCCCGAAAATCGAGATGCTCCATCGCGAGCTCGGTGGAATCCCCAAAAAGCACAAAGGGCAGACAGGGATCCGCAGCATGCAGCGCGTCGATGGCTGCTTGATAGTAATCGAGATCCACGATCATTGGAAAACGGTCTCGCCGCAGGTGCAGAGCCACCGCATTCGATTCGAGAAGGACTCTCCCCGCATTTAGCAATTCCGTCGAGTCTGGCTTCGGCAGGCGCAGGCATTCCCGTATGAGCTCTGTCTGATCGGTAAAGAAGCGCTCACTCTGCCAATACCCCACGACATAGACGGTTGGTGCTCGCGACCTCAGCCGCAGCAGCTCATCCCCCCCCCGATCCGCCAGATAAGTCTTCCATCCCTCGGGAAGGCCTTTGTTCCAAGCACGGCGTAATTTGTGCCGCCAATGACTCAGTCCCGATGCCAGTCGCAGCGACTCCGGAGCCTCATGTTCCTTCACGCCAAATCGGCCCAGCGCATAGTCCCGCCCAAAGGCATCCGCTGCGTAGCCGATCTTTGTATCCAGATACAAATGACGCTGACTACGGCACGCCGCCGCTTTGGCTGCCGCATAGATAAATAACTGGTTGCCTAAACCACCTTTCAAGATTGCAACCAGAGCCTGCTCAGCCATCGCACACAAAGTTCCCAACTAGCCCACTACGATCTCCATCAGGCGAGCCGATTCGAGTTCAGGGAAAAAGCAAAAATTGCAAGCCTCCAGATCGTTGGACTGTGTCGTCATGATGCGATCAATCCGCTCCGGGTCGATGGATTCAAGCGATGACCCCATAGCCCAGGCGGCATAGCCCCGACGCCAGAATTGATCGAAAATGTTTTTGAGCTCAGGGTTGATGCCCCCACCTCGATGCAAATTGATGTTAATCTCCACGATCCACAGGTGCCGCGGCTCCGCATCAAGCAGGGCCTGTGCGCCCTGCAGAAAGAGCGCTTCCGCCCCTTCGATATCCACCATGAAGAGTTGCCGCGTGCCGACCAGTCGATCCTTCAGCAGGCTGTCGGCGGTATGAATGGGCGCAAGATTGGCATGGGAGTCCGGGCTGTTGGCCCAGCCGCGCAAGAGCGAGGCTCCGGTGCCACCACCGTAAAGGGGGATGATGCCGGAACGGTCGCCGAGACAGACCGGCAGCAGCTCGAAGCGATCTGCCCATCCATTGATCCGCACGTTCGCCAACAAATGCCGGACATTGAGATCGACCGGCTCAAAGGCGATCACCGGCAAGCCGGCCTGCAGCGCGAGGCAGCAGTAGTAGCCGACATTGGCGCCGACGTTCACCATGCCGTCCACCTGCGGTAGCAGGCGTTGAAAGACTTTCGTCTCCTCCGGTTCGAAGACCCCACTGATCACATGCCGGTTGCCGTGAAACTTAAAGCCCTGCGGTGCCACCGGAGCCGGCCCGCTGACCCTCCAGTGAAATTTCAGATAGCGGGAAAACAGCTCGATCTGCCGCTTGATCAGTGCGAGCCGAAAGGCAAAGGGTGCCGTCTCGGTTACCGGCGGCTCGTAGTCGGATTCGGATCGGGATGGGTCGGATAGGGTCATGATCAAACAGGAACTAGCGGTTTCTCCCCCGGAGTTGTCGACTCTTATGACGCATCCAGCGGAAGGGCATCGAGAGATAGAGTTTGCGGAACAGTCGAAAACGCTCGCTGAGCGGCACCGTGAAGGCCGCTGCCTTCGGCACATACCAGTGGTTCGAACCGTTGCGCCGGACGAGCTTGTAGCCCTTCGATTGAAGCAGGCGGTGCGTGCGCAGGTGTTCCACCCGGTCTTCCACAATGATCAGCTCCGCCCGGTATTTTGCGAAGTCCAGCCCGGCCAGCGCACGATCCTCCATGCCCTCCAGGTCGAGGCTTAGATAGGTGAGATGCGTGAGCCCCGCCGCCTGAAGAACTTCGTCGAGCGTCATAAACGCCGCCTCTATGCGCTCCCCGCTCAAAGCCTCATCGCCGGGCTCATACTCACGGGTCAGCTCCGTGACCCCATCCGGCACAAAAAGCCGCAGCATCCCCCGGTCCCCCGGCGCACCCAAGGCATTCTGAAAGACCTGGCTGCCGGTGCGCACCGCCCGCAGCCGCTCGCAACAGGAGGCCACCGGCTCCACAAGAACACCCGTCCAGCCATGCTGCTCCAATAGGTAGGTCTGACTCAGCGAGATCGGATCATTCGCCCCCGCCTCCAAAAAGGTGCAGCCTTCGCGCCCGGCGAAATAATCGAGCACAAGGCGGTCGTCACCCCATTGGGCATAGCTGGCTCGCGGTTCTGGTTGAATCGTCATTGGCTTTGGATCCAAACCGATACAAGGTCGGGTGGAAACCTAAAAGATACACAAACCAAGCACTTAATCAGCAAAAGGATTCAGGATCTGAACGCTCCCGTAGGTGCGTAGGT
>DAIQNO010000084.1:0-8901 GCA_036788355.1 Opitutales bacterium
GCGTGATGGCTGTGGTCGATGGATACTGATTGCCGTTGGCGCAGGCTGACGGCATTGAGCAGTCGAAAATCACGAGCTGGCCAGTGGCACCATCGTAGGCATAGCGAGCAGCCTATTGATAAGATCGCCACGCCGAAAGGTCGCTGAAAGTTGCTGAAGGGAAACCTCTCGAGTGCCATAAAGATCGGTTAACGCCTCTTTGACATCGTTGATGGATGCCTCCAAGTAGCTGGCCCCTTTTGTATGCACCAAACCTTCAGCCTGGTGGAAATTGCGATGATCGAGCGCGGGTAAGCTTTTGCCCAGGTCACGCAACAAGCGTCGGCCCATCTGCATGGCGATAAAACAGGAACCATAGCGGATAAAAAGGGGGTCGCCCTCGACAGGACGCTTCCGGCGATTCTCCGCGATGCGGTAAATCAGGACGGCGATCACCGTTTGCGCCCCGTTGAGTTCGTCGGTGAAAATCCGATCGTAGAGCTTACCAAAGTGCTCGCGAGTGAAGAACTTTGCTTGCTGGGGTGCTTGCCGCCACACCGACAGCACGGCCTCGGCTGCTGCTCCGGAGGTAATGTCGGTCGGTTTTGTGGAGGTATCGGTGCGCTTACGGCGATAGGTGTAACCGAGGTCTTGAATACTGGTCTCGAGATTCCGCTGCCGTTGGTCGTTCGATTTAAGGTCCCTTAAATCCACTGGATTCTGGCTGTTGGTCGCGTGGGTGATCTGAAGAACGAGATCGCTGTCTTCGCTCGGTAACTCGTAGAGGCGCACCAGAACCGTGGCGGTTTGCGGTAGCGGTCTGCCGACCTCAACCATCTCTTTCAAGGTTCGAAAAATCGTCATGCAGGTTTGCCCACCGTTGACGATCTGCAGGTTCTTTGCCTGTACCTGGTAGTCGCTTTGCTGAACCGCGTTGTATTTGAATTGTTCACAAATGAGCGTCAGGCCATTGTTGAAAAAGTAGAAGTTTTCAGGGGTACTCGAATTAAGGGTATCGCGGATGCCCGTGTTGACGCGGTTTCCCTGAAGCCCGAGGTAACGACGGATGTTGCGTTCGAGAAGCTGATCGCCGTGAACCTTCATGATCCCGTAAATCTCCGTTACGGAAATGCGTCCGACGCAGACGCGGCTAAAATTCATATCTTCGATGGCCGCTTTCCCAACTAGCTTCAGGGTTTCATCGACGGCCTTAGGGCGTTGCAGGATGCTCACAAGCTTGTCGTGATTGACGTGTTCCCAATTTACCTGATCCCCGAAGTTTGCCCTCTGAATGGCCTCTTCGGCGGTAGCGTTCCACTTCAACCCGTTGTTACAGGCAATCGCCCGCACCCTCGGTATGTAGCCATCGCGGATCAACGATCGAGCTTCTTCAACTTTGACCTTCAATCGGTCGTTGATCTTTTGAAGCTGTGACGAGGGGTCGAAGATGTGCCGGATGGCGTCAATGATGGCCTTTACGCCGTTCTCCGGGAAGTTCGCATTACCCTCCAGATCGCGTTTATACTTGCCTTGAAAGATTGTGACAACGAATTCTCCATCGACTTCTTCAGAGATATGAAACGCATCGGTTCCAAAATCGCCGCCACTGTCGGTGAGGCAATCGAAGGCGTCCTCAAGATCGAGATCCAAGAGCGTCTTCACGCAGATATAAACAAAAGCCAGGGACTTCAGCTTCTCCTCATCCCTGAGGGTCAGTTCATCCAACGCTTTCTGACGGATTTCTTCCATCACTGAGGCAAGTCGCTGATCGATAATTGAGGCGTTGATGTTCATTGGTGATTCACCAGTGGTGATAAGACATCCCGCTTCGTGGTTCGAGCATCGAATTTTCGACGAGGTAAACTTCCGTTGGGGCTAGGAGCCGAGGTTGGGGGCGAGCCATTTTTCGAGGGTGGGGGGCGCGTGGCCGGTGCGTTGGGCGTAGGCTTGGAGTTGGTCTTGCCCGATGGGGCCGACTTGGAAGTATTTTGCGGCGGGGTGGTGGAAGTAGAGGCCGCTGACGGAGGCGGCGGGATACATGGCCCGAGATTCGGTGAGGCGGACGCCGATGGCGGCTTCGGCGTCGAGGAGCTGCCAAAGGGCGTCTTTTTCGAGGTGGTCGGGGCAGGAGGGATAGCCGGCGGCGGGGCGGATGCCGCGGTAGTTTTCCTCGATCATCCAGGCCACATGGCGGTTGACGGTGTTTTTGGCGGAGCGGGGCAGGGGATCGGTGCCCCGGAAGCCTTCCTCGCGGCCGTAGCCATAGTCGTCGCGGACTTGCTTGTGGAGCCACTCGGCCCCGGCCTCGGCGAGGCGGTCGGCGAGGGCTTTGACCATGATGCTGGTGTAGTCGTCGCCCTGGGCTTCGAATTGGGCGGCGTAGGCGTCCGCTTCGGGGCCGCAGGTGACGCAGAAGGCACCGATGGAGTCTGCGACGGGGCCGGTGGTCGGGCGTGGGGCGACGAAGTCGGCCAGGCTGTAGTAGGTCTGGTCGTCGCCGACTTTGCGCTTTTGCTGGCGCAGGAAATGCAGCCGACCGGCCTCGGAGACGGGTGCCGTGGGGGCGTCGGCGGCGGGTTGCTGGGGGGCGTCGGCGGGTAGCAGCACCACGTCGTCACGTTCGGCGTAGGCGGGCCAGGTGCCGGTGACGGCCCGGAGGGTAAAGGGGCGTTCACGGAGGATACGGTCGAGCGTGGCGAGGGCATCGGCGTAGAGTTTTTTCGCTTCGGTGCCGTATTTTTCGCTGTCGAGGATTTTTGGGAAGACGCCCTTGAGTTCCCAGGAGTGAAAGAACGGCGTCCAGTCGATATACTCCGCGACGCGCTCAAGAGGGATGTCTTGCCAGGTGTGGACGCCCCAACGGGCGGGTTTTGGGGGGGTGTAGGTGCTCCAGTCGAGGGCCGGGCGGTGTTGGAGGGCCTCGGTGTAGGGCAGGAGGTCGAGGGTTCGCTGGCTGCGTTCAAAGCGCTGGCGTTGGGTCTCGTGGTCGGTAGCGATTTGGGCCAGGTAAGCGTCGCGCAGCTTGTCGTTGGTCAGGCTATTGCAGACGCCGACAACCAGCGAGGCGTCGAGGACGTTAACCACGGGCCCGTGGTAGTGGGGGGCGATTTTGATGGCGGTGTGGGCCTTGGAGGTGGTGGCACCGCCGATCAGCAGAGGGGTGCGGAAGCCCTGGCGCTGCATTTCCTGGGCGTCGTGGATCATCTCGTCGAGGGAGGGCGTGATCAGCCCGGAAAGGCCGATGATGTCCGCGCCGTGCTGCTTGGCGGCGGTGAGGATTTTGTCGCAGGAAACCATCACGCCAAGGTCGATGACTTCCCAGGAATTGCAGGCCAGGACGACGCCGACGATGTTCTTACCGATGTCGTGGACGTCGCCTTTTACCGTGGCGATGACGAAGACGCCCTGTTTTTTCGCGGCCCGGCCTTCGGCCTCCATGGCGGCCTTTTCAGCCTCCATGAAGGGGGTCAGGTAGGCGACAGCCTGCTTCATCACGCGGGCACTTTTCACGACTTGCGGGAGGAACATCTTGCCCGCGCCAAAAAGGTCGCCGACGACCTTCATGCCGTCCATCAGCGGCCCCTCGATCACGTCGAGCGGTCTGGCGAGCTGCTGGCGGGCTTCTTCGGTGTCTTCCTCAATCCATTGAGTGATGCCCTTGACGAGGGCGTGGGAAATGCGCTCCGCGACGGTTGCCTGCCGCCAGGCCAGCTCTTCGACGGCCCCTTCCTCCCGCTTGACACCCTTGAATTGTTCCGCGAAGTCGATCAGTTCTTCGGTGGTGCCGGGGTGGGTATTGAGGACGACGGCCTCGACCTTTTCTCGGAGCATGGGGTCGATGTCGTCATAAACGCCGAGCATTCCGGCGTTGACGATGCCCATATCGAGGCCGCTGCGGATGGCGTGGAAGAGGAAGACGGTGTGCATCGCCTCGCGGACAATGTTGTTGCCGCGAAAGGAGAAGGAGATGTTGGAAACGCCGCCGCTGGTACGGGCTCCCGGGCACCGGCGCTTAATTTCGGCGACCGCTTCGATGAAATCGAGCCCGTAGGAGTTGTGCTCTTCGATGCCGGTGCCGATGGTCAGGATGTTGGGGTCGAAAATGATGTCCTGTGGGTCGAAGTCGAGGTGCTCGCGCAGGAGCTGGTAGGCGCGGCAGCAGATGCGGACTTTTTCGTCCCGCGTGGCGGCCTGGCCTTGCTCGTCGAAGGCCATGACCACCACGGCGGCGCCGTAGCGCTGCACCAGCCGAGCCTGGTGGAGGAAGGCAGCTTCGCCCTCTTTCAGCGAGATGGAGTTGACGATCCCTTTCCCCTGGAGGCACTTCAGGCCGGCCTCGATGACGCTCCATTTCGAGGAATCGACCATCACCGGCACGCGGGAAATGTCGGGCTCGGCCGCAATGAGGTTGAGGAAGCGGGTCATGCAGGCCTCGGAATCGAGGAGGCCTTCATCGAAGTTCACGTCGATGATGTTGGCCCCGTTCTCGACCTGCTGGCGGGCGACCGCTACCGCTTCCTCAAAGCGGTTTTCTTTGATGAGCTTCCGAAACTGCGGTGACCCGGTGACGTTGGTGCGTTCTCCAATGATGACGAACTGCTGGGCGGCGGACAACTGCATGGTGCGATTTTGGAACCTGGCAGGGTCAACGTCAAGCGGGAACCCATCAACTTATCCCGATGCGTTGATTGATGACTGAGCCAGACCAGAGTTCCCTCGGGTCGGACGGACTAGCGTGCTTCAGCCGGAGGAGTTTCTGCTCCTGGCAAGGAAGGCTGAGCCTCGGAGTGGTGGGCGCTGAGGGGCTCGAACCCCCGACCCCCTCGGTGTAAGCGAGGTGCTCTAACCAACTGAGCTAAGCGCCCGGAAAGCCCTTTCCGGGGAAAATCTTTTCCCTCCGCCAGAACAACGCCACCGGAAACCTAGGATCACAACCGTTGAGAGTCGGTCGCGCAAGCAGAAAGGGCATCGTCGTGGGTTATTTTCCGCAACGCCGGAAAAATCGCGATAAAGGGGTTGCTCCGCTGGCAGAATGACCATCCTGTGGGTGCATGAAGTTCGCATTTCCGCTCATTTCCGCAGTCGTTTTTTCGGTTTTCGTTATGAATGCAGCCCATGCAGAAGGTCTCGCTGAGGGGGCACCGCTCCCGGCGATTGTCGCCACAGCCCATGATGGCAGCTCGGTTGCTCTCGCCGAAGCGGGGGCCACTGGCTACACTCTGGTGTATTTTTATCCTAAGGCCGACACGCCGGGCTGCACGGCCCAAGCCTGCTCCCTGCGGGATGCGTTCTCGGAGTTGAGCGACCTACAGGTTCAAGTCTTCGGGGTCAGCCGAGATTCCATGGCGGCTCAGGCAGCCTTCCGTGAGAAGTATTCCCTGCCGTTCACCTTGCTGGCCGACGTTGACGGAAGGGTAGTCCAAGCTTTTGGCGTGCCGAGCCGCGGGATGTTCGCCAGCCGCCAGGCTTTTCTGTTTAAGGATGGGGTGCTGGTTTGGAGGGATCTCAGTGCCTCGACCTCCAAGCAAGCCGCAGACGTGCTGGCGGTGATTTCCGCGAAGTAACCGATCCACTGGGTGGGCACGCCCAAGGGGTCAATCACGGCATTTCACCGAACCCGGCTGGATTGGAGTTGCGATCCTCGGCGACGCAGGCAGAACTGGGGTGATGTCCGGGGTAGCGGTGGTATTTTCGGGCCAAGGTGCGCAGCGCGTTGGCATGGGTGCGAGTTTAGTGGCTAGCTCGAAGGCGGCAGCAGCGGTTTTCGCCAAAGCGGATGAGGTTCTTGGGTTCTCCCTTTCCGAGGCTTGCTTCGTAGGGCCTGCCGAGCGCCTGACCCCGACGGATGTCTGCCAGCCAGCCCTTTACGTCCACGGTCTGGCGGCCGTAGCGGCTTTTCAGGAGCGCTTCCCGGAGGCAGCGGTGGTTGCAGCCGCTGGGCTGAGTCTCGGTGAGCTGACGGCCCTTCAGGTCGCCAACGTTTTCGACTTTGCCACCGGATTGTGCGTCGTGGCGGAACGTGGGCGGCTGATGCAGCTAGCTTGCGAGGCCTCGGAGGGGGGCATGGTGAGCCTGATCGGAGGCACTCCGGAGGCGGCGGTCTCGCTGGCGGCAGAGTTAGACCTCGACGTGGCCAACCGGAACTGCCCCGGTCAGATTGTCTTGTCGGGTGCGTTGGCGGCGATCGAGGAGGCGGCAGCCCACGCCAAGGGCCTCGGTTTCAAGATGGCGGCGAAATTGGATGTCGCCGGGGCTTATCACAGTCGGCTGATGGCTCCGGCTGCGGCGGCTTTTGCCGATTTCCTGTCCCGGCAGACTTTCCGGGCACCTGAGATCCCGGTTTTTTCCAACGTGACGGGGCTGGAACACGACGATCCCGCGAAGATTAAGGAATTGCTGGTCGCGCAGGTGACGGGCACGGTGCGTTGGGAGGACTGCTTTGCGGGGATTCTGGCCCGCCAGCCGTCAGCGATTTTGGAAGCGGGGCCGGGAGGCGTGTTGGCGGGTCTGGCCAAGCGGATCAGCCGAGACTGCTCCGTGCGTCCGTTGAGCGAAGCGGCAGACCTCGAGGCTTTGGGGTGAACGGGATCGCCTCGGAGAGGGTTCGGAGACAAAATCTTGGTTTTTAGAAAAAAAGTTTTGGTTTTTGCTTGAAAGACCCGATTATTTTGGTAAAAGTCCGCTTGTAACTTTCAACTCAGGGAAAAAATCATGGCACGAGCAGCAAAAAAAACCGACGTAGTGGCCGAAGGGGATGAGCGCAAGGCGCTGGACCTGGCGGTGCAGGCGATCAATAAGCAGTTTGGTGATGGCGCCATCATGAAGTTGGGCGACAACACCAAGATGAACGTGGAGACGATCTCGACGGGCTCAGTCGCGATCGACCTGGCTCTAGGGTCAGGCATCCCTCGGGGGCGGATTTGTGAGATTTTCGGCCCGGAGTCCTCGGGTAAGACCACGCTCTGCCTCTCGATCATCGCCGAAGCGCAACGCAATGGCGGCAATGCGGTTTTCGTGGACGTGGAGCACGCCCTCGACCCCCGTTACGCCAAGATCGTGGGCGTGGACCTGGATAACTTGATGGTGGCCCAGCCGGAAAGTGGTGAGGACGCCTTGAACATCACGGAGTCGCTGATTCGCAGCGGGGCGGTGGATGTGATCGTCATCGACTCGGTGGCGGCGCTGGTTTCCAAGCAGGAACTGGATGGCCAGTTCGGGGATACGACGGTGGGTCTGCAGGCGCGGATGATGAGCCAGGCGATGCGGCGGCTGGTGGCGGCGATCAATCGCACCAAGTGCGTCTGCCTGTTTACCAACCAGATCCGCGAGAAGATTGGGGTGATGTTCGGAAGCCCCGAAACGACCCCCGGCGGGCGGGCACTGAAGTTCTCGGCGTCGCTGCGGATCGACATCCGTCGCATCGGGCAGATTAAAGAGACCAACGGCACCGTGATCGGCAACCGCACGCGGATCAAGGTGGTGAAGAACAAGATCGCGCCACCCTTTACCGAGTGCGAGTTCGACATCATGTATAATGAAGGGATCTCGCGCACCGGGTCGGCCCTGGATCTGGGCCTGATCCACAAGCTGCTGGAGAAAAAGGGGGCGTGGATCAGCTACAAGGGTGAATTGATCGGTCAGGGTCGGGAGAATGCGAAAGAATACCTGGCGCAGCACCCGGAGGTGATGAAGGAGATCAACGAGCAGATCATGGCCAAGGTGAAGGTGCGCGGGGGCGATGTGGTCGCCGCTTCGGATGACTTTACCGAGTCGGAGGCGACTGAAGAAGATCTTTGAGGCTCGGGGGGAGGCTCCCGTATTGTCAACAGCGGGGGCTCGGCGTCGGCAGTCTTCGCAATCTAAGTTCTTTGCCAGGAAAACAACATTGACGGTCTGCGCCACCCTCCGGCGCCTCCAAGCCCTGACTTACGGTGGCCAAGCAGTATTGCGCCGAGCTTCTGGCCGCCGCTGGTGCTGGGGTTTATCGCGAGCCGGAGGGCGGCGCGAAGACTCCGAGAGGCTGGAGTGTAAAAGTCCAGTTGAGGTCGTTGACGGTGCCGGTAGCTCGGGCTTCGATGACTTGGGTGATGCGCCCGACGGTGTTGAGCAGAAGCCCAATCAGGGGCACGCGGACGGAGCCGAAAGGGGCGATGATAGCGCGGAGGTTGACGGAGTTATTGACGAGGTTTAACGACCCTTGCGCGGTGATGACCGATGCCTCATTGCTGAGGGTGATATCTGGCAGCGAGAGGATGCCTTGGTTGAGTTCCCAGGAGGACTGGCCTTCATCAAGGTTAAATCGGTGGAGGCCGTTGAGGATCATCACTGGGCCGAGGCGGGCTTCTCGGAACTGGACGGTGCCGCGCCCGGTACTGGCGACCAAGGCACCGAGAGGGCCGGCGATCGAGCCTTCCAGGGACACCAGGCCGCTGTGAAAAGCCGGACGTAGGGGCTTGGCAGAGGGGGTCTGGATGGGCGTGGGAGGCTGCGAGGTCGCCTCTGTGGGGTTGAAGAGGGCGACGATCGCTTCGTGGCGGGCATCGGTGAGGTTGAAGTGTGCCCGCAGGAGCTTTGTCGAGGCGGGGGTAAGGGCGGTCGAGGCCGGGTCGGGCTGTTCCGGCGCGAAGGGGTTTTCCAAGTCCAGGAGCCCGGTCAGGAGCCCGCCCCCGAGGGTGGCCTTGAGCTGGCGGACGGCGAGGCGCTCTGGCGAAAGCGTGAGTTCGAAGGAGGCCTGGTCGAGGGTTGCCCGGGCGAAGTTCCAAGGCTCCAGGGCCGTGACCGCGGCTTGGAGATAGGTCTCACCGGGGGTTTGGCTGGCTGGGCCATAGGTCAGGCTAGAAAACGCGGACTCGACGGTGGTTTTACTATCGAAAAACGGCGCAAAGCTGCGGACTTGGTCGTCGAGGAGCAGACTTATCTCGG
>DAIQNO010000085.1:0-5925 GCA_036788355.1 Opitutales bacterium
CCCCCGCTGACGGAGCAACCCCCCTCGCCTGGCTGGCTGAGGGTGATTCCGCCGTGCTCAAACTCCGGCTTTGCCCGGAGTTTGCCTGCCAATCCACCCGCACCGAGCACCGCGACGCCCGCCCCAAAAGCGCCGTCGATCAGGGCAAAAGTGGTGCCGATACGGTGGGCTCGGCGACGATGCCCCTCGACAACTACTGGGCACTCTCGGCGACCCTGGAGCCTCCGCGCAGCATGCCCGCCGAGCTACAAGCTGGTCTGGCCGTGCTCCGGACCAAACCGAGCGACCCCGCCTTCACGCTGCCCCCCGAGGCTGGTTGGAAGGTAGAGCCCTACACGTTCTACCACGCCGCCAAGCACCACGCCCAGCACTGCGGCTACCCCGAAGCCCTGCTCTGGCACCCCGACGGCACCCTCGCCGAGGCCATCTTCAGCAACCTCTTCCTGCGCATCGGCGGCACCTGGCTGACGCCTGCCCTGCAGCCTGGCGGAGCCCTCCCCGGCATTACCCGAGCCGCCGTCCTTGCCTGGCTCCGCCAGTGCGGCCACCCAGTCGAGGAGGCCACCCTGACCGCCGCCGATCTTGTCGCCGCCGACGCCCTTTTTCTAACCAACTCCCTCCGTGGCCTCGCCCCGGTGTCCCAACTCGGCCCCCATCGCTTCCCGACGATGACCCTCGCGGAACTCCAGGCCTTGCGCGGGGATTTCGAGAAAACGCTGCGGTAAACTCCGAAAACGCAGTAGGGCCAGCGGCCCGTATTCCCTCGAAGATAGATGATATTGGGAGGTCTTTTGGTTTTGATTCGTGGCGTCACCGGTGGTGGCACTTTGAGAGCCGCACGGGGAACTTTTTCCCTTGAACCCATAACCTTGTAAAACAAGGGAGTCGGAAGCGGTAAGGCTTCCAACACCCACAATCTCTAAATACGCCCATCCTGAGAAAATCCTTATACCATGATGAAACTCAACTTACTTTTGAAATCTGCCCCGGTTTGGGGCTTGCTGGCAGGTGCGGCTTTGTGTGCTACCGCCCGGGGCCACGTCTTCGAGGACTTTTTGCCCGCCTATGCGGATTCCGGGATGTTGAATGTGAAGGACTTTGGGGCCAAGGGAGATGGGCGCACCGACGACCTTCCGGCGATCAAGAAGGCCCTGGAGGCGGCACTGGGTGGCAACGGGCGCTACAGCCGTCCCCCGTTTATCTATTTTCCGGCGGGAACCTACCTAGTTTCGGACACCATTGAGAGCCGGGTCAAAAATAGCTGGTCTAATGGCTGGCGGGCGGGGATGATGCTGATGGGGGAGAGCCGCAGCACGGTCACGATCCGCATCCGGGACAACCATCCGGACTTCCGCGATCCCGCTAACCGTCGTGCCGTAATCAAGACTGGTTCCGAAGATCCAAAACCGGACGGGGGTGGCAACCAAGCCTTTCGGCACAACATCTTTAACCTGACAGTGGATGTGGGCCGGGGCAATCCGGGGGCAATCGGGATCGACTACATCTCCAATAACCGCGGCGCGATTCGCAATGTCACCATCCGCTCGAGTGACCCGCAGGGACAGGGTGCGGTAGGGGTCGCGATGAGCCGGGAATGGCCCGGGCCGGCCCTGCTCCGCAATGTGCGGATCGAGGGTTTCGAGGTGGGGATTGAAACCTTGCGGCACGGTCAGTATAGCATGACTTTTGCGGACATCGGTCTGATCAATCAGCGCAAGGTAGGGATCCTGAATCGCCAGAATGGCCTATTCTTTGAGAATCTTTATAGTGAAAACACCGTTCCGGTGATTGAGCACCAAGGGCGCAATGGGCTGATCACCGTGGTGAATGGGATCTTCGTCAAGGGTGCTGGAGGTGCCGCGATCACCAATAAAGGGGGGATGGTTTTGAAAAACATCCGGATTGAAGGCTATAGTTCGATTGTCGATAACCAAAACGGGGGCCGCACGGGCACGGTGCAGGGGCCGACTTTGGAGGAGTGGATTTCCGATGAGGCGCATGGGCCTGGCAACGGGAAATTGCTCAATTTACCGGTGAAGGTGTCGCCGGAGTTTGTCTCGCGCAATCCTGCAGAATGGCAGAATGCACGGGAGTTTTTCAAGGAGGGTGAGGAAGACCAGACGGCGGCGATCCAGCGGGCTTTGGACTCGGGTAAGCCGGTGGTTTATTTCCCCAATGGGAGCTACACGGTTTCAAAGACACTGGTGATTCCGCTGACAGTTCGGAAAATCACCGGGCTGCAATCCGCAATCCGGCCGAGCAAGAGCTTTCGCGGCACCGAGCTCTTGAAAATCACGGGGGCAGGTGAACCTTTAGTGATTGAGCATTTTTGGTTCAGCAGGGGAACGGAAAAGGATGAACCGTCGTCGCGGAATAAGGTGATCGTGCATGATAGTAGCCGAGCGGTGGTGATTCGCCATTGTGATATTCACGGAGGCTATGAGAATACCCGCAATGGCACCGGGGACATCTTCTTTGAGGACAACATGGGGACGCCGCTGCGGATCAAGTTCCCGCAGTCGGTGTGGGGTCGGCAGGTAAATTGCGAGTTTCTCGCCGGGGAGCCGATGATTTCCAACAATGGGGGCACGATCTGGATTTCGGGTTACAAGACCGAAGGTCAGCAGATTCTGTTGGACAGCAAGGGGGGTCAGGTTGAGATTTTCGGTGTTTTGGCCTATGCCTTAGGCAAAGAGGGCCAGAATTATGACCGGCTGCCGATGATTCGGTTGGATCGTACCCAGGCGGCTCTTTCGATCATGGGCAACGGTAATGCCTGGATCACCGTGATCGAGGACGGTTCGACGGTCTTGAAGCACGACCAACTCCCTCGCCGTGGGCGAGCGTCGCGGGTCACGTTGTATCGCAACTAGTGCACAGTTCTGGGCAGTTGCTCAGGGATGAGGACCAGACTCTCGGCCTGGGCTAAAATCGTCGAAGAATGGTTCTTGCGGTTCCGTAGGGAGCCGCAAGATAGTGGAGTTTAGGCTCGGGTGGCGAAATTGGCAGACGCATCAGACTTAGGATCTGGTGCCCGCAAGGGCGTGCAGGTTCGATTCCTGTCCCGAGCATTTTGATGACCCGCAACCCCGGTATTTCGGGGGTGGCACCAGAGTCGTCATCTTGCGCTGCTCCCTTCGGGTGAGTCCGTCCTTGAATGCCGTTGTGGGGGTGGTCTAGTCTCGCTTGATGCGGTTGGGTTTGGTGCAGTATGGGATGGGCGAGACGGTCGCCGAGAATGTGGCGCGGGCCACGGCTGGGGTGCGTTCCGCGGCGGCTCAAGGGGCGCAGGTGATCTGCCTGCCGGAGCTCTTTCAGACGCCTTATTTTTGCAAGGTCGAGGATCCCGGTCTTTTCGACTACGCGGAGCCGCTGGATGGGCCGAGTGTGCGGGCGATGCAGGCCCTGGCGGCTGAGCTGGGAGTGGTGCTGGTGGTGCCTTACTTTGAGCGGCGGGCCTCGGGGCTTTACCACAATTCGGCGGCGATCATCGAGGCCGATGGGCAGATCGTGGGGCACTATCGAAAAATGCACATCCCGCAGGATCCGGGCTTCGAGGAGAAGTTTTACTTCACGCCGGGGGATCTGGGCTTCCGCGCCTGGAAGACGCGTTTTGGGCGCCTCGGGGTGCTGATTTGCTGGGATCAGTGGTTCCCGGAGGCGGCACGGTTGACGGCCTTGGCGGGGGCCGACGTGTTGCTTTATCCGACGGCGATCGGTTGGCTGCCGGAGGAAAAGGCGGCCTTGGGCATGGCCCAGCATCATGCCTGGGAGACGGTGCAGTGCGGGCACGCGGTGGCCAATGGTTGTTATGTGGCGGCGGTGAATCGGGTCGGGACGGAGCGTTTTTACGCCGGGCAGCCTCCGAGCGAGTTTTGGGGGCAGTCTTTCGTGGCCAACCCTTACGGCGAGGTGGTGGCCCGCCTGGGTGAGGCGGAAACGGCTGCGGTAGTGGTTTCGCTCGACCTCCCCGGCCAGGAGGCGACGCGCCGCATCTGGCCGTTTTTCCGAGATCGCCGGATCGATGCCTATGGTGACTTGGCCCTGCGTTGGCGGGACTGAGGCCGCCGGTAACGGGCGCCAAGGTGACCGACCATTGGAAGGGTCGGTGCGGTTCTGGGAAGGGGTTTCGCCGTCGATCTTCTTCGCGGATTGGTTGTCCCGGAAACGCTTCCGTGATAGTTAAAGGCGATGGATTGGATTCGGTTGGTCAACCTGCCCTTTTTTGGGCGGCACGGGGTGTTGCCTGAAGAGGCGGTGCTGGGGCAGCGTTTTGAGGTCGATGTGGCGTTGGGTCTGGACTTGCGGAGGGCCGGAGCCAGCGATGACCTCAGCGCGACGGTGAACTATGCCGCCGTTTACGCCCTGGTAGAGCGGTTGGTCACGGGGACGCCACGGAAGTTGATTGAGGCGGTGGCCGAGTCGATCGCCGAGGAGATTTTGGGAGGGTTTCCGCTGGTTGCGGAGGTGGTGGTGGTGATCCGGAAGCCGGGGGCGCCGGTTCCGGGGGTTTTCGGGACGATCAGTGTCGAGCTGACGCGGCGCCGCTGAGGGGGTGGGCTGCGATCTTCGAGAAAAGGTGGCGGTCGGGCGTTTCTCTGGTTTTCGCACGGTGACCCGGCGGCAAGTCGGCAACGACCTTGCGCCAAGGTTGGAATTGTGTCCTTTAGTGGAGATGGGTGTGAGTGCAACAGCGGAGGCAGGGATGCCCGGAGCTCCGGGTGCGGCCTTGACCGTTGCGCGGGGAGCTGCTTGGGAAACGCCATTGTTTCTCGGCTGTGGGAGTAACCTCGGTGATCGGTGGGAGCATTTACAGGAGGGTTTAGCCTGGCTGTCCGCTTGGCCGGGGATGCGGTTGGAGGCCGTTTCGTCGGTGTATGAGAGCCCGCCGATGGGGCCGGTGGCCCAGGGGCCTTATCTGAATCTCGTGGCGGCGGGTTGGACGACGTTGCCCCCCCTCGAAGTGCTGGAGGCTTGCCTGGCGGCGGAGCAGGCTCGGGGTCGCGTGCGGGGGGAGCGTTGGGGGCCGAGGACGCTGGATGTCGATATTTTGCTGCTGGGCGAGGTCGTCTGGGCAGGGCCGCAGTTGACCTTGCCGCATCCGGGGATCACCGAGCGGGCTTTCGTGCTGGTGCCCCTCGCCGAGCTGGTTCCGGACTGGGTAGTTTTCGGTCGGAAAGTCCGCGACTGGTGCGCTGAGGTGCCGTTAGGCGGACTGCGCCGCTGGCAACCGCCGGAGGCTGGCAAGATGGGATGCGGGGCGTTGACAGATGAGGCGAGTTCCGGGTTGAGGTGGAAAGTAGGTTCTCCCGTCCCGCCAGGGTGCGGCGTCGATGGGGTCCCGGGGGCGATGCGGTTATGACGAGATTGAGCGGGGCCAGAGGTGCGGCGGCCATCATCGAGGAATGGCCGGACGCGGGCCCACCGGTAGCTTATTTCGGAGAGCTGGCGCGGCGGAGGGGGTCGGTGTGGCTAGATAGTGCCTCGGCGCGTCCGATCGGGCACGCGGCGATCTCGACCGGGCACGGCGATGAGGGTCGGGAGGGGGGCGATGGCGCCCCTTCTGGACGGGCGGAGTGGTCACTGATGGCTGCCGAGCCGAGTCGGATTTTCCAGAGTTGGGGAGAGCGTTGGGCCATTTCCGGGGAGGCTCCGTCCGAGGGTGTTGGTGACCCGTGGGCGGCCTGGCGGGAGTTTGCACGGCAGTGTGGGTGCCTGGAGCCCACGAGTCACCCGGTTGAGTTAGCGGGCGGCTTGAGAATCCCGTTTTGCGGGGGGGTGCTGGGCTACTTCGACTATGAGTGTGGCGGCTGGTTCGAGCCTCGGCTCAAGGCCCTTTTTGAGGGCTTGGAGAGGACGGCTGCAGTCCCCGGAAAGAGGGCCTCGCGGCTGGGAGAACGGGGTCTGTCTGGAGGCTTTTCGGCC
>DAIQNO010000085.1:5935-8864 GCA_036788355.1 Opitutales bacterium
ACGGCTGCAGTCCCCGGAAAGAGGGCAGGGCTGGGAGAGCCGGGCTTGTCTGGAGGCTTTTCGGCCAGAACGGGGGGCCTTGGCCGTCCGGATTGCTGGTGGGGGTGCTACGATCGTGCGCTGATCTGGCATCATCCCACTGGTCGAGCGTTCCGCTTGAACGGGGGGCTGACTGGGGTTGAGGAGGTCGCAGTGAACCCAGCAGCGGTTAACGACTGTCCGGCGATCGGTGGGGGTGGAGGACTGGGTTGGGCGTCGTCGTTCACGCGGGAGGACTATGAAACGGCGGTGGAGCGGGCACGGGCCTGGATTGCCACGGGTGACGTTTACCAGGTGAACTTGGCGCAGTGTTTCCGCATTCCAGAGCCCCCGGCGGCGGAGTTGATCTATCGGCGGTTGCGGGTGCTGAATCCCGCCCCGTTTGGCGCTTGGCTCGACTGGGGGCGCGGTTGCCTGCTGTCCTCGTCTCCAGAGCGATTTTGGGAGGTGCGATCGGGGCTCGTCCGCACGTGCCCGATCAAGGGAACGCGCCAGCGGTCGCCGGATCCGGAGGAAGATGCCCGGCGACGGGCGGAACTGGCGACCAGCCCCAAGGAGCTGGCGGAGCTAAGGATGATCGTGGATTTACTGAGGAACGATCTGGGCCGGGTCTGCCAAGCCGGTTCGGTGAGGGTCGTGACCGAGGGGCGCCTGGAGCGTTTCGCTGAGGTGCATCACCGGGTCGCAGAGATTAAGGGCAAGCTGCGAGAAGGCCTCTCCCCGGCTGATCTGCTGGCGGCCAGCTTTCCGGGCGGCTCCATCACGGGGGCGCCGAAGTTGCGGGCGATGGAGGTGATTGCGGAGTTGGAAGGTGCTTCTCGCGGAGCCTTTTGCGGGAGTTTGGGCTATTTTAGCCGATGCGGGCAAGCCGACCTCAACATTCTGATCCGGACCATCGACTGGCAGCCGCACGAAGCAAAATTAGCCGTCGGCAGCGGGATTGTCTGGGATTCTACCCCCTCGGAAGAATATCGAGAAACCCTGGCCAAAGCTCGGGCACCCCTGGCGGCCCTCGGCGTCTTTTAGCCGCCTTTCGGCCACTGGTTGGCACCTGAATGTGCCCCGAACGAGGTTCCGGCAGGCCACCTACCCGACCCGGAACTGTCTGAGGCACCTCGGGTTAGTGGGAGACCTTGGCCTACTTGGTGTAGAACTCAATGAGGCGCTCGACGATGTAACGGTGCTCGACCGGGGAGATTTCGCCGGTTTCGCGTCGGGCGTCGGTAGCCATCACCTTGGTGGCCATTTCGTTAAAAGGATCCGGGCCACGGGATAGCGGGACGACGGCAGGGAGCATCTGGATTTCGACCGGATTGGGGACCAGGTCGAAGTAGTAGCCAAGGTCTTCGGCCAGGCCGAAGCGCACGAAGCCGTTGCCAGCGGCGTTACGGATCGGGAAGATGTCAGCCGAGTGGTCGTAATAGCCACTCTTGCGTAACGTGAGGGTCTGGGAAAGTTTCCGAGGAAATTGCAGGTCTAGTGGCGTTGCCCCCTGCACTTGGCCGTCAACGGAAACCGACGCTCCGGTAGGGAAGGAAATGACCGTGACCTTTTGGTTCACTCCCGTTTCAAAGGTCTTACAACCGGATAACACCACAAGGGCGGACGCTGCCAGAAGCGGGAAAAGGAAAATGAGGGGTTTCATTGGGGACACGGGTGAGAGTTGAAGGAACGGATACCGGTGCGTCAAGAGAATTGCCGTGAATTTGACGATTCGTTTGCCCATGGAGAGTATCACTTCGTTAAAGGTCTTAAACAGACGAAGCGGGATTGTTTTCGGAAACCGTGGCGCCTCGGCGATGTCCTAGTTCGGTTGATGGGTATTCTGAGCGATCTGGTTGATGGACCAACTCCGTGGCGTTGACCTGCTGGGGATTCGAATTAAAGGATTGCGCTTGTTCGAGCATCCTTCCCGAGGTGAGTTTATCTGCATGAGAAAAGAGTCATTTTCTGGCTGGGATCGACCCAGGCTCCGCCGCCAGTTGCGGTTGAATCGTGCCGTTACGGTTGCCCGGTTGGGGGCGAAAGGGCATCGCTTTTCCTGGGTGCTTGGGGTGGCGTGGTTGGCGGTCTGGCTACTGCCGGTGGGCTGTCAACCGGCTGGGGAGGTGCTGCTGGAGACCGATTTGGCCGCCTATCAGCGCGGGCAGCGGTTACTGCGTGAGCAACGCCCCCAAGAAGCGTTGATCGCCTTTCAGTCGGTGGTCTCGGAGCGTCCCGAAAATTCTCCGGAGTCCCACTTGGAGCTCGGGCGTCTCTACCTGGAGCACTTCAGTGATCCGGTGGCTGCGGCTTATCATTTTCGGCGTAGTCTGGAGCACTTTGAGGGCTCGCCCCGTGGGCCACTGATTCAGGGGTTGATCGCGACGGCCCACCGTGACTTTGCCCGGCAGTTGCCGGCCAATCCGCTGCAAGCAGAGGTGGCCCGGCTGGACTTGTTGGTGCTGCTAGAAAAAGAACGCGCAACGGTGCTTTCCCAGCGGGAGGCTCTGGCGTTGGCGGAGCAGCGGGCGAAGCGAGCCGAGGAGGCCAAGGCTGCCCTGGAGACCCGGTTGGCCGAGGCTGAGCGGACGGCGGCTGGCGCTCGTCAACAAGCTGAAGATGCCTCGCGTCGGACGGGCTTGGCCACGGGGAGCCCGCCCCTGAACAGCGCGGCGGCATCTCCCGCGGCCTCAGCCAGCAGCGCGGCCACCCCCGCGACTCCAGCGGGTAGCTTGGCGACTCGGGTTGCCACGACCTTGGGGTCACCGGAGGCCGGAAACCCCGGTGGACCGGCCGTCCGCACCCATGTCGTGCGCTCGGGGGACACGCTTTCCTCAATCGCCCGCGAGGTTTACGGGAATGCCAGTCGCTGGCGGGAGATCTTCGACGCCAACCGGGACACCCTCCC
>DAIQNO010000086.1:0-8850 GCA_036788355.1 Opitutales bacterium
AGCTGCCTGCCCGCCCAGCACCTGGCGGACTTTCCTGGTCACCGGCGATCTCGCCTTGCTGCATGACCAGAACGCATTTCTGCTGCATCGCGAGCTGGCCGCCTGCCACGGGGCCTCTCTGACCATTGTGCTGATCGACAACGACGGCGGCGGCATCTTCAACAACCTACCCGTCGCCCGCCTGGGAGACCCCTTTGAACGCTTCTTTGGCACCCCTCAGGGCGTGGACTGGGCGGCCCTTGCGGCAGCCCACGACATCACCTATCAGGTCATCACCACTGCCGAGGAACTCACCACCGCAGTCACCGCGCCGCCGCCACCCGGCCTCCAACTCCTGCACCTCCGCACCGACCGCACCCTCACCGCAACCCACCGAAAGGCCATCCTCAACCACCAGCTGTAACGTAGCCCGCAGCATAAGCGTTACCGACCAAGGTGCCGCTTTCACCAACCCACAGGTCTTTGCATCCAACGCCATGCCCTCCAGGAATACCGCCCAGCGACAGGCCACAGAGACCTCCCGGCGGCACGGGGGAGGTTGGTGGCGGGCGTGGGGCGAGATCCTCTATCCACGCCGCTGCTTGCATACTGGGGACCCCCTGGAAGATGATGCTCCGCTACCGCACCTGTCGCAGCGTGCCTGGGAGACGGCCCTTTTTCCGATTACGGAGCCCTATTGCCACTCCTGCGGCTGCCCTTTCCACCCCGCCAGAGCGACCGACCTCGCCTGCCCAAACTGCACCGCTCTGGCCGCCAGCGGACCCATTCCCCACGGACGCCGGGGCTTTTCTCTGATTCATCTTCAGGACGCTGGGCGCGACTTCGTCCACGAGCTGAAGTATCGGCGAGGCAGCCACCTGCGCGCAGACCTGGCGATCCTCTTTCAACGCCTTCCAGCGCTATCGAACTTCGTCTCCGCCAGCGTGCTGGTGCCAGTGCCGCTGCACCCTTCGCGAAAGCGCTGGCGCGGCTTTAACCAAAGTGAGTTGATCGCCGAAGTCCTCGCCGAGGCATCCCAGGGTTGCCAGGTAAAGTGTCTGCTGACCAGGTCGCGCTCCACCAAGACCCAAGCCCGTCTCTCCCGGTCGGCCCGCATCCGCAACGTCCGAGGTGCCTTCCACCTCGCTGAGCAAGCCGCCATCCTTCCCAGCCAGCGCTACGTGATCGTGGACGACGTCGCCACCACCGGCACGACCCTCCATGCCTGCGCGGCCGTGCTCCACGAGGCGGGTGCCACGCGGGTGGACTTCGCCACCCTGGCCCACGGGTAAAGACCCTCTGGCTTCGCCAACGCTCCCAAAACTCCGAGAATCGCGGACTGGATACGGTATCGCAAAATCCTCAATCGCCGCAATTTTCTTGGCCGAAACCGGAAACCGGTGGCACTGTTTTTTCACACAACCATGGCGGCTCAAGCGACACCACCCGGCCTGACGGTCATCTGCGGCGACGACGACTACTTGGTCGATCGCGCCGGTAAGGAAGCGTTCCAGCGATTGACGGTCGGGATCGACCCGGAGTTCGGCATCGAGGTCATCGACGGAGCCGCCTTGAAAGTCGAGGCGGTCCGAGAGGCCGTTTCGAGTTTCATCGGGGCGGTGCGGACGTTGTCGCTCTTTGGCGACCGCAAGGTCGTCTGGCTGCGGAACGTCAATTTCCTCGGAGAGACCACCGTTGGGAAGACCGACGGGGCCAAGGAGCAGGTCGAGAAGTTGCTGGCTGAGCTGGCCGCCTTCGATCGCGGCAGTGTCGCGGTGCTGCTCACGGCTCAACCGGTAGATCGGCGCCGCAAGGAGTTCAAGGTGCTTCAGAAATTGGGCGAAGTGTCGGACTTAAAAGGGGCGGGCGACCCCGAAGCACTGGCTGCCCTGGTTGAAAAGGAGGCGACCCAGCTCGGGGCGGCCTTCGCAGGGCAGGCCGCAGCCGTGCTGGTCAGCCTGACGGGCGGCCAGACGCGGTTGGCTCTGGAGGAGGTGCGTAAACTGGCCACCTACGCCGGGGCGGGCTGCGATGGCGTCGATGGCCGCCCAAGGAAGCCGGAAGCAATCACCGAGGAGATGGTTGTGGCACTGGTGCCGCCGGTCGGAGAAAGCGATTTTTTTGAGCCGGTGGAGGCGTTTTTCAGTGGGAAACTGGACTGGACCCTGGCCTCGCTAGAGCGGTATTTTTTTACCAACAAGGAATCCCGCCCCGTGCTGGCTAGCCTCAGCAACCGGGGGCGCCTGGCGGTGCAACTCCGGGGCCTTGCCGATGCCGGGTTACTCAAGCTCTCAGCGCGCGGGTTTCCCAAGGGAGCCTTGGCGGGGGCCCTCGCTCAACTAGGGGAAATCTACCCTACCGACGGCGAGAAGTCGGCCTTTAACCTCGCCTCGCAGAATGAGTGGTTTCTCGGGAACAAGGTGGCGCCGTCCGCGATGCAGTTCACCCTGCGGGACCTGATGCGCTTCCAGGGGGCTTTTGTGGAAGCCTTCGAGGGCATCATCGCCCGCCCCAACCACCAGCACGAGGTGCTGCGCGGGATGGCCCTTCAGTGCCTCGGCTAGGCGGGCTGCTTCAGGGGTTGCCTTCAGATTCTGAGCGGGCTTATTTTGGTGACGATGATTCGGGTCGTGGTGTTGGGTTCCGGGCGTGGGAGTAACGCGAGAGCCCTGTTGCAGCGGCAGGCAGAGGGAAACCTCGGCCTCGCCAATGTCGTCGGGATTTTCTCGGACGTGCCCGATGCCGGAATCCTGGAGTTGGGGCCACAATACGAGGTTCCGGCCTTTTACCTAAACCCAGGGCCATTTCGCACCAAGCTCACTGGGGACGCTGAAGCTCACTGGATCGACACTATCGGAGCCCTCTATCCCGACCTCGTGGTGCTGGCGGGCTTCATGCGGGTGGTTAAGGAGCCGTTTTTGAGGGCTTTTCCCCGCACCCTGAACCTTCACCCCAGCCTGCTGCCCGATTACCCAGGGCTCGACGCCATCCGCCGGGCTTGGGAGGCGAACCGCCCGGAGACCGGCTGCACCGTCCACTGGGTTACCACTGAGGTCGATCGCGGGGAGATCCTCGGCCAGGAGCGGGTGCCAATCGAACCCGGGATGCCGCTAGACGAGCTAGAGCAGGCCGTCCACGCTGCGGAGCATCGCCTCCTGCCGAAAGTCGTTAAGCAGGTGGCCCGCGACCTGTATCTGGGAAGCCTGCATGGCTCCACGACCCGATGAGCGACCGAGCCCGATAAGCGACCGCGCCCGATAAGCGACCGCGCCCGATGAGCGACCGAGACCGATGAGCGACCGAGATCAACAAGCGACGACGACTGACCGGCGACTGAGCAGGAATCCGCGTTGCTAACGAAGTTGCCTTGAGACCCACCCTGATTACCCGCAGGTCAGCCACGCCATCCACGATGACCCTCGGTGCCTCAACGATCAGTCAATCTCCCAGCCGAGGACCATGCAGCTCAAGCCGGAGCCGATACCGAGACCGACGACCCGTTGCCCGGAGGACACGGCACCGACCTCGCGGGCCATGGCGAGGGTGATGGGTAGCGAGACGGAGCCGACATTGCCGAGCTTCGGGTAGGTGGGAAAGTCTTTCTCTAGCGGGATGCCGAGCCGCTCCAGCAGGGCGCGTTGGTGTTGCCGCCCGACCTGGTGGCAGACCACCCGGTGCAGACTCCCTGCGGACCAGCCCGACGCGGTCTGGAAAGCCTCCCAAGTCTGCTCGGCAAGGTTGACGCCGGCCACCATCAGCTCCTCGGAGTCGGTCAGCATGGCCAGGCCGCCCGCGTCCGAAGTCCCCCCCTGACACAGGCCGCTGGCCGTGGTGTCGCTACGGCTGACGGCATAGCGCAACCGTAGCACGGGCAAGGCCGGGCTCTCGGCTGGGTCGGCCATGGCGGCTGAGGCGGCTGACTTGTCTGGGGCGGCGGGCGGCGCGGGCTTTCCACGGTGTTTCTCGGCTAGCTCACTGCGGCAGACCACTGCAGCGACGGCGCCGCCGCCGATCGTCAGGTTGGCAAAGTAGCGCTTGAAGGACTGCCGCGTCTGCTGGGGCTGTCGCAGCTCCTCCAGCGTCCAATCGAGCAGCGGACGCCCATTTTCCCCGGACACCACCAGCACCGACTGGACTTGCCCGGCCTCAACGAGGCCCCCGGCCAGGGCCAGGGCGTTGCAGAAGCCGAGGCAGGCGTTTCCGAGGTCGAAAAAAGCCACGGATGGCGGGAGGCCCAGCAAGGCGTGGACGTTGCTGGCGGTGGCGGGTTCGAGGCGGTCGCGGCAGACTCCGGCGAAAATCAGCAGGTCGAGCTGCTCAGGTGCCACAACGCTCTGCTCCAGTGCCTTTCGGCCAGCCTGGGCGGCCATTTCCGAAGGCAGGGTTCCGTTGGGCCAAAATCGCCGCTCTTGAATACCGGTCATCAGCTCCAATCGACCCAGCGGCATTTTCAGGCGGCCATAGACCTCGCTCAGTGCTTCCTCGATGGCAGCGGAAGTGCAGATTTCGGGTGCCAAGGCGTAGGCCAGCGTCTCCACCGTGACGCGCTGAAATTGCTGCTGCATCGCTTTGGCATGGCCGAACGTAGGCAGCCTGCCAACCCGTTTTACCGCGAACCTGCCAAAGCCCTCCGTTTTTATCGCAATTTTGCGGAAAACTTCGGGCCTGGGGACGGATCAACGGAGATCGGGAGCCGCCCCGGCACCTCGGAGGATCAGGGATCTAGCGTCAGCACGGCGGCCAGGTCGAGAGCGAAGACCACCCGCACTTCACTCTTCACCGTCAAGCGGGCCGCAGGGGCCTCCCATTGCCAACCGCGCCCCGCCAATCGGAAAGAGCCATCACTCGCCAGAACCTGCAGGAAGGCGTCACTCTGGGCTTGGCGGCGGATGGGATCGATCACGGCCAGGGTGCTGGCCACCTGGAAAATGGGCAAAGCGGGCTGATCGGCCCGAAAAATATCCAGGAAGAGCCCCACTACCCGAACCTGCTGACTCTCGGCTTCAAAGACCGCTTCCCGACCGCGCAACAACCACTCCCGGTGGCCCTCTGGCGCGAACTGCGGCAGCGCAAAATCGCGCAGCGGGGCACTGGCCTCCCAGCGTCCGAGCGGAATCGCGGCAGAGGTCGCACTATCCTCCGCGGCGGCCAGGGCCAAGCTAGACAGCGCGAGACTGATGGCCACCAGAGTGCACCGGCAAGCCGCCACGATGCCGCATTCAGTAGAAAGCTTAATCCCACGAAAAGCGGCCTTTCGCCAAAACCCGCGAGAAGATCGCCGAAATAACCTCTGCGGCCTGGAGAGCCGGAAAGGAGTGCATTTTGCGAGATCGGTCATCGAGAAGTGCGTTTCTGGTTGAGTCACTGGAGCGCAGTTGGTTGCGTAACGTTGCAGGAAGGTCGAGGATCGTCATGGCCGAACGCGGGCCGTTCTTTTTCGATCAAAATACGCGAAGATGGCTTACAATACTTGGCTGGTGGTGGTTTCTTCCGCGCTTTTGGGCATCGGGGCGGGGCTGGCCGGTTGTTTTTTGCTTTTAAGAAAGCGGTCGCTGATGGGGGATGCCCTCAGCCACGCCACCCTGCCCGGCATTGCGGGGGCATTTCTCATCATGGTGGCTCTCGGTGGCTCTGGCAAGGCTCTTGGCGGACTGCTGCTCGGCGCGACCCTCTCCGGCACGCTGGGCTTTCTGGCCCTGACGACGTTGCAGCGGCAAACTCGGCTGAAAGAGGACGCAGCGATGGGCATCGTCCTGAGCGTCTTCTTTGGGGCTGGCGTCGCCTTGCTCGGCATTGTGCGCCAGGTTCCGGGCGGAAACGGGGCTGGTCTGGAGGGCTTCATTTACGGCAAAGCGGCTTCGATGGTGGCGGAAGACCTCTGGTTTCTGTCGATCGCGGCGGTGGTCGTGGCGGTAGTGGCCGTTTTGGCCCTCAAGGAGCTGCGCCTGATCGCTTTCGATGAAGCTTTCGCGGCCAGCCTCGGTTGGCCGGTGGTCTGGCTGGATCGCCTGCTGCTGGGCCTGATTACAGTGGTGACGGTGGTGGGGCTGCACGCGGTGGGGCTGATTCTGGTGATTGCCTTCCTGATTTTACCGGCGGCCACGGCTCGCTGTTGGACGGATCGGCTCGGCCCGTTGCTGGCGGTAGCGGCCGGGGTCGGTGCGCTGAGTGGCTCTGGGGGGGCCTGGTGGAGTGCTCAGAGCCCAGACCTCCCGGCCGGGGCCATCATGGTGCTGACCGCCACCAGTTTTTTCGCCATCAGCGTCCTGATCTCCCCTCAGCGCGGCCTGATCGCGGCTTGGTGGCGTGGCCGGACGCTCCGGCAACGGGTGGGGCTCCAACACCTGCTCCGCGCGCTCTATGAGTTGGCCGAGTTGGAGCTTGCCTCGACGGCTACCGTCGATGGCCCGTCTTTGAATGATGCCCCGAGTGCCCCCACTGCCTCCCGTAGTACCGCCATCGAAGCGGTTCCGGTTGCGTGGGCCGACCTTTCCCGACGACGCTTTTGGGCTGGGCGTCTGCCCTCGTTGATCGCGCAGGCGAAGCGACGCGGCCTGCTAGAGAGCTGTCCAACCGCGGGCGGCACCACCGGTGGCACCGGTACCGAGCGGGAGCCAGTCCGCTTTACCACAGAAGGTTGCCGAGCGGCTGCCCGGGCCGTGCGTAACCACCGGCTTTGGGAGCTATATCTGATCGAGTATGCCGACATTGCCCCCAGCCACGTCGATCGCGATGCCGACATGGTAGAGCACCTCCTCGACCCGGAAATCGTCCGGCGTTTAGAGCAGCAACTTTGGCCGCACCTGCCTCCCGCCCCCGCGGTGCCCGGCAACCCCCACCGTCCGGGCCTTTCGGTCGCAGGACACTAGATGGGCGTTACGGATGAAACCTCGCTGTGGCGGTGGAGAAGACTGAGGGCACTGGCTTTTGGGTGAAGGGGGGTGGTCGCCTGGGTGCGGGCGGCCTCGATCTGTTGTTGCCGCTCGGTGAGGCGGGCCCGCTTTTCAGGGGTCAAGGTGGGGGCGCAGCGGGGGCAGGCGATTCCGGGCTCGTAGAGGGGCGAGGCGGCGGCTTCGGGACTGATCGGGAGGCCACAGCCGACGCAGTTGAGGTAGGTGCCGGGTTGGAGGTGGTGATCGACGCTGACCCGGTCGTCGAAGACGTAGCACTCACCCTCCCAGCGCGATTCGGCAGGGTCGATCTTGGCGAGGTAGGCGAGGATGCCGCCCTGGAGGTGGTAAACGTCGCGAAATCCGGCTTCGAGGAGGTAACTGGTGGCCTTTTCGCAGCGGATTCCGCCGGTGCAATACATGGCGACCTTGGGGTGCTGGGCGGGGTCGAGGTGGGCGGCAACGTAGGCGGGAAACTCCCGAAAATCGGCGGTTTTCGGGTCGCGGGCTCCTGGGAAGCGCCCGAGTTCGACTTCGTAGTGGTTACGGGTGTCGATCAGCACGACCTCCGGGTCGGCAATGAGGTCGTTCCAAGCCTCGGGTGCGATATAGTGGCCGACTTTTTCGCGGGGATTGATGCCGGGGACGCCGAGGCGGACGATCTCCTCCTTCAGCCGGACTTTCAGTCGGCGGAAGGGCGGAAATCGACTGTGGGAAAACTTGGCGGTGAGGGAGGCGAGAGGGGGGATGGACCGGATGACGTCCAGCAGCTCGCGGAGGGCTTGGCTCTCGCCAGCCAGGGTGCCGTTGATCCCTTCTGAGGCCAGGAGGAGAGATCCGCAGAGCCGACGTTGGGTGCCGGCCTCCAGAAGCCGCTCGCGCCAGTCTGCGAAGTCGGGCCAGTCCGCGAAGTGATAAAGAGCGGCAATCTCGTAAACCATTGTGGGAGGGTCGCCCGCGCGACGATATTAGGAAGGCAAAGAGGTGCGCTCGGAGCAGCGGCCGATGTCGCTCGAAGTGCCACTGCCAGAGGCGCGGGTGCTACTCTGCCGGAGTGATGAAGCGCCGACGAGGCACGATGCGGCGGCGGACGGTTTCGTCGATTTCGGACGTCTGGTCTGCGGGGGTGGTGGTGTCGGGGATGGTTGGGGCGACCATGGCCGGGCCTCTGCCAGAAATTTCCTCGGGAGCGTAGCCAAGGTTACCAGAGCCACCTGATGGGCCGGGAAGGGCCCCAACGACCCCGGTGCCAATGTTCGGCAGGAAGCCTGAAGTCATGGTCTGAACGACGTTGCCCCCGACGTTGGTGTTGTTGGCCGGGACGACCACCCGGCGCCGGGGGTTAATGGAGGGATTGGGCACTGGCGGGGCGGGATTGTTGCTGGCGGCGACTCTCGATGACCCCGGGGTTGCGGAAACGTTGGCCACGGCTGAGGAGAGGCTGCCTTTGGCGAGGGAGATGGTGGCTTGGTGCCCGC
Source organism: Opitutales bacterium (assembly GCA_036788355.1). GTDB lineage: Bacteria > Verrucomicrobiota > Verrucomicrobiia > Opitutales > Cerasicoccaceae > DAIQNO01. Next base: position 8,348 of record DAIQNO010000086.1, read on the forward strand.
TGCCTACCTCGCGCACGCGGACACTCGGCGGGCTACCCTCCAGCACGCTCTCCAGGCGCAGCCGCCCGGCCGTCTCGCCAACCTGGAGGGTGTAGTAGCGTGGCCCACCGTCTGCGGACCGGTCTTGTAGGGTGACGTGAAAGGTGCCGCGGGGAAATTGGGAGAGACCGGTGAGGACGACTTCGTTCTCGAGGTTGCTCCGGGGCGAGACCGGGGCCACCACCGGCGGTGGTGGGGGAGCTGGGCGATTGTAGAAGGACGGCGGAGCGAAGGGGGGGCGTTCCAGCAGGGATGGGTAGGCGGACGGGCTGGCCCCTTGCCCTAGGAGGGTGCCGGGAAGGATTACTGGCAACGCCGCAAAGATGCCGCTCGTTACGAGACGCCGCGACAGGGATCTGAAGGTCGTGCTGGTGGTGATTTTCATGGAGAGATCGCGCATTCTGACGACTTGCGGTAGCCTAAAACGGTACTTCTTCGTCGTCAAAGTCTTGGGGTGCCGGGGA
>DAIQNO010000087.1:0-8786 GCA_036788355.1 Opitutales bacterium
TGAGGTTCGGGATCAGGCTGTGGCCAAGTTTAAACTCGACATTGCGGTCATTGGGTGTGGGATTAATGTAGTAAATGCCGAATTGGATGAGGGGATTCTCGTTGAACCAATTATTAAGTATAAAGGACGGATAAGTGGCCTTTGCTAAGTGATTGGTTGCGTGGGGGATCGTCGCCAAGTGCTGGGGCTGGTGCCGGTGGCTCGACGGAAGGCTTCCGAGAGGCGCTGCGGTTCGCTGAAGCCGCAGCGGTCGGCAATTTCCGAGATGCCCAGGCTGGTGTTCAGCAGGAGGTCTTTTGCCCTTTCGAGCCGGGCTCGCTGAATTTCGGCGTGCGGGCTGGTGTCGAGGTTTTGCCTGAAAAGCTGCTCTAACAGGCGCCGGGAGACGCCGGCGGCGGTGGCGAGGCGGTCGACCGTCAGGGTGGCGGGCTCGGTATCGCGGATATAAGCGAGGGCGGCGGCGAGGCGGGGTTCGCTGACGGCCGAGGCTTCCGAGGAACGGCGCGGAACCATCTGAAAGTGTTGCAACCTTTCGAAGCGGGCCGGGGCTCGCGGGTTTTTGATCCGCCATTCGACGAGGTGCGCGGCGGCATTGCCCGCTTCCTTGCCAAAGAGTTCGATGGAACTCATCGGTGGCCAGGCGATGGCGCAGAGCATTTCGTCGTTGCCGACCGCAATAACGGCAAGCTCGTCGGGGACGCGGATTCCGAAATGGCGGCAGGCGGCGAGGAGGTGAAACCCGGCGGCATCGCGGTCGCAGAGGACGCCGCAGGGCTTGGGTAGGCTGGCGAGCCAAGCCTCCAGCCGTTTCCGGGGTTTGCTGTTGGGCGGCAGTTTGGGGTTGAGGTCGTGGGCTTCGAAGTATCCCGTCGGTGCGACCCCGGCCTCAGACAAGCGCTTGCAAAAGCCAGCCCAGCGCTCGATCGAATAGCCGCCTTGCGGGTTATACCTTTCGAAAAAGCCAGCGAAGTGCAGGAAGCCTTGGGCCAGGAGCACCTCGGCCACCAAGCACCCGATGCCGTGGTTGTCGAAAACGAGACGGTCGCTGTCGGCCATCGCCGGGTGCTCCATCGGGCCGATGAATAACCGAGACTGCTGACAACCGAGGAGTAACGGGATCTCATCGGCGTGGTCGGGCCAGGCAACGATGGCGGACAAGGGGGGATGATCCAACAACGGCTGGTGATGGTCGTCGCCCGCCAGCGGTGCGATCTGCCACCCTTGGAGCCGGTAGATCGCTTCGGCGAGGCCGCAGACAAAGTCTCGCTTCACTTTCACAGTGGGCCGACAGAAAACGCCGAGGGTGCGAAGGTTGGCAACGGGCATGCGGGAAAACGTAAGAGAAATACGCCCATGCGTTACCGTTTGGCGACGTTTTTTTGGTAACATTGTTGGCGATGGTCTCTTCAATCCCATCCCCTCTTCGTTTCGCTTCGGCTGGTTTACTGCTTTCGGGCATTGCAACCGCTGGGGCTCAAGTCATTTTTTCGGATTCGTCCGATTTTACTAATTGGTATCAGGGCGGCACTGCCCTCACGCTTACCAAGGGTCTCGAGCTGGTGAAGTCGGGTTCCTCGGCAACGAGCGGCTTCGAGGTTATCGGGCGCTCCTTCGCTGAGGTGACCTTATCGGTGGGCCAAACGTTGACTCTGTCTTTTGACTGGACTCAAAGCTCTTCCAGTGCGGGCATTATCCGCGTGGGCCTTTACGACATCGCCAATCCGATTACGGGTGATAATTGGACTGGGGCAAGCCTCGGAGCCTACGACGGATACGGCTCGTTTCTTCGCGATGCTTCGGGTTCCGCGAATGCCGCTCGTCGCGAGAGTGGCGCAGCCATTAGTTCCGCCAATGCGCCACTTGTCGCTGGAACTAACTTTGGTTCGTCAACTAATAACGTAAACTTGGCTGATGATGGCTCCGTCACCTACAATGTATCTTTTACAGTTACTCGTAGCGGTGCCGCGCAAATTGATACATTACTCGACATCAGCGAAGGAGAACTTTCGGTATTGAGCGTTGCGGGCACACAATCTTCTGGGATTTTGGACACCTTCAATGGTGCGTTCATCCGGACGAGCGGAGGTACTTCCACCTTCGATAACATTGAAGCCAGCGTGATCCCTGAGCCTAGCAGTGCGTTGTTGGCTGGCTTGGGTCTGCTCGGTTTGATGCTCCGCCGCCGCTAGACCAGGATGCGCTAAGCACTTAGAAACCGTAATGGCCCGGAATCCCGCACTGGGGTTCGGGGCATTTTTTCTTTATGATTCTCGAAACTCCATCCACTGCGTTGCGCCCATTGCGCAGTGAGCATCTCTCTGCCGACCTGGTAATCGTGGGCGGTGGCCTTGCGGGGACGTGCGCGGCCATTGCTGCGGCTCGCTCGGGCATCAAGGTAGTCCTGGTGCAGGATCGCCCGGTGCTGGGGGGTAATTCTTCCAGCGAGGTGCGGCTGTGGGCACTGGGTGCCACCTCGCACATGAATAATAACAACCGCTGGTCCCGTGAGGGTGGTCTGGTGGACGAGTTGCTGGTGGAAAATCTCTACCGCAATCCAGAGGGGAACACTATTTTGTGGGATATGCTGCTGCTGGAGAAGGTGCGTGCCGAAAGCAACATTACCCTGTTGTTGAATACCGCTATTGATAGCGTGGTGAAGGATGGGGCGCACCGTGTCGCCGAGGTTTCGGGATTCTGTAGCCAGAACCAGCTCCGCTACCATTTACGAGCACCGCTATTTTGCGATGCCTCCGGTGACGGGATCGTCGGTTTCCAGGCGGGGGCGGCTTTCCGGATGGGTGCGGAAAAGGCGGAGGAGTTTGGCGAGGGTTTTGCCCCCGATCTTTCTTACGGCGAGTTGCTGGGGCACACGATCTACTTTTACAGCAAGGACACGGGCAAGCCGGTCACGTATGTGGCGCCGGCTTTTGCCCTTCAGGACATCACGGAGATCCCTCGTTTTCGGCGGATCCGCACCGGGGAACATGGTTGCAAGTTCTGGTGGATTGAATACGGGGGCCGTCGGGACACGATCCATGAGACTGAGGACATCAAGTGGGAGCTGTGGAGGATTGTTTACGGGGTCTGGAACCACATTAAGAACTCTGGGGAGTTTCCCGACGCGGCCAATTTGACGCTGGAGTGGGTGGGGACGATTCCTGGTAAGCGTGAGAGCCGCCGCTTTGAAGGGGATTATCTGCTGTGCCAGCAGGACGTGATCGAGCAGCGTTTCCAAGCGGACGCGGTGGCTGCGGGGGGGTGGTCACTGGATTTACACCCGGCGGATGCCGTTTATTCCAACCGTCCCGCGTGTAACCAGTATCATAGCAAGGGGGTGTATCCGATTCCCTACCGTTGCTACTACAGCCGCAATATTGAGAACCTCTTTCTGGCCGGGCGGGTCATCAGTGCCTCGCATGTGGCCTTCGGATCGACCCGCGTGATGCTGACTTGCGGCCACGGTGGGGCTGCGGTGGGGACGGCAGCCGCACATTGTCGGCGGAGCGACTTGAACCCTCGCGAGTTGCTGGAGCCTGCCCGGATGTCGGCGCTGCAAGGCGACTTGAATCGCCGTGGGCAGGCTATTCCGGGGATTCCCTCGGATCATCGGGGTAACCTGGCCCGGTCGGCAACGATTTCGGCCTCGTCTATTTTCGTGCTGGGTGAACTGCCGACGGACGGTGGCTGGCAGCCGCTGGACGTGCCGATTGCCCAGATGCTGCCTTTTGAGGTCGGCACCTGCCCTCGGGTGCGGTTGCGTGTCCGTAGCCGCTCGGCGGAGACTTTGCGGGTGGCACTGAGGACTTCGGAGAAGCCGTTCAACTATGCCCCCGAAGAGGTTCTGGAGGAGCATTCCCTCGGCCTCCAGCCCGGAGAGCAGATTGCCGAGTTTCAGCTTCAGGCGACGGTGCCATCGGCACGCTATGCGTTTATCTGCTTTTACGGCAGTGCGGGGATTGAGGTTGCGACCAGTAGCCTCCGTTGCAGCGGCCTGCTGAGCGTTGAGCGGCGACCGAATCCGCCAGAGGGCTCGGCGCAGAATCCGCCGCCAGAGGTCGGCGTCGAGGCTTTCGATTTCTGGATTCCCGCCCGTCGCCCTGGTGGAAAGAACTTGGCCCTGCAACTGAGCCCTCCGCTGTCGAGGATGGCTTCGATCGATTATCTGCTCAACGGCTGGGAACGGCCGCGTGAACGCAGCAATGCCTGGATCGCCGATCCGACGGATCGGGAGCCGACGCTCACGCTAACGTGGCCAGAGGCGGTAACCTTTTCCAGCGTCCTGTTGTATTTCGATACCGACTTTGACCACGCGATGGAGACTGCCCAGTGGGGCCACCCGGAGCGCATTGTCCCGTTTTGCGTGCGCCGAGGGGCGATCGTGGACGGTGAGGGTCGAGAATTGGCCGCATTCGAGGATAATCATCAGACCGTTCGGTGCTTCGGCTTCGATCAACCAGTGACGACGAAGGAGCTGAGCATCCGCTTGCACCACCCCGGCCCGGACACTCCTGCCGCCCTTTTCGGACTGCGAGTTGAATCGTGACCATTGTCGAGATTGGGGTCTCGCGATCGTTGTCGGGGAGGTGCGCTGTCGGGGCGGTTGTTTTTTCCAAACTTGGCCTTGACGCCTGCTTGCGGCACTGGTCATTCTCTGTGGTTTTCCTAATCACCGCTTTCTAACGATCTCTTTCCATGGCCCAACCAAAACGTAAGCAAAGTAAGCGCCGCAGTCGGCTCCGTCGCGGGGCTAACCGGTTTGAAGCACCCCAGCTTTCCCGTGATGCTGACGGTTCTCTGTTCCGTCCGCACTACGTCAATCCGGTGACCGGGATGTATCGCGGTCGCCAAGTGATGCCGGCGGAATAGGGTTGGCTGAGCGAGGGAGCCCCTTGGACTTTCCCCGATCATCTCTTCTCGTCGTCCTTCCATCAACCCTCACCCAGAAGCATTTCGATGACTGATCTTCCGACGATCGCGGTGGATGTGATGGGGGCGGATAAGGGGGTAGCGGAGCTGCTAGCGGCCATCCCGTTATTTTTTGCGGCGCGGCCCAACCCGCTGCGGCTGATTTTGGTCGGTCGGGGTAGTGAGATTTTGCCTGAATTGCGCCGGATTGGTTTCGATCGCGACCAGCGGGTCGAGCTGCACTCGGCGGAGAGCGTTGTGGAGATGTCAGACAAGCCGAAGGAGGCTTATAAGTCGAAAAAGGACTCCTCGATGCTCCAGGCGCTGAGTCTGGTGGCCTCGGGTCGAGCTGGGGCGGCGGTGAGTTGTGGGAACACCGGAACCCTCCAGTTTGCCAGCACCTTGATGTTGCGAAAGGCACCAGGGCTGGAGCGCCCGGCTTTGGCGACGATGATGCCGAGCCGCGACCACCACTGGTTGCTGATCGATGCGGGTGCGGAGCCCAACACGTCGGCCCGTCAACTGGCCCTGAACGCAGTGCTGGGGGAGGGTTATTACGCGAGCGTCACGGGCATGGAACGTCCGCGGGTGGGGCTTTTGACGATCGGCACCGAGGAGGGCAAGGGGACTGATCGGATTGTTGAGACGCACCGACTGTTAAAGTCGCTGGGCAGTCGGCTTAATTACACCGGCCTGATCGAGGGTTTTGATACTTTTAATCGCGGAGCCGAGGTGGTGGTGACGGATGGATTTACGGGCAACATTGTTCTGAAAACGTTGCAATCTTTTATCCGGACCTACAACGGCACGCTTCGGGAGTCCCTCAAGGAGCGGTGGTGGCGGAAGCTGGGGGCATTGTTGGCTAAAGGAGCGTTTAACCGGCTGAAACAGGAGTTCAATCCCTCCGTTTACGGCGGGGCTCCGTTGCTGGGGCTCAACGGGTTGGTCATCAAGGCCCATGGCAGTAGTGATCGGCACTACCTGACCGGTGCCCTGCGGATTGCTCACGACAGCCTGACCCACCGACTGCCGAAGGCACTGGCCGAGCGTGTTGCGGATGCTGCGGAGCACCTCCGGGTGGTTGACGCAGGGATTTCAGCGCCTTTTGACTCGGCGCGTTCAGCACCCTTACCCGTCAACGCGGTTGGCGCCTAGGTTGGCGGTGGTGTCGTAGGCGAGAGTTGGGGGCGCCGTTGTCGGGGGGTTGTCGGGGCGGCTCTCTGCAGGTGGCTGTTCTCTGCGGATAGCCTTTCTTTGCGGGTGGCAAGACGGAGTGAGCGGGGTGATTTTTGGGCTGGCGCAGTGACAAAAACCGGGCACCTTTGAGGAAGAATGTTTCCACGGGCGGTAAATCCCCCGAGCTTACTCCCCGACCCCTGAGCCCCCTCTCACTTTGCTATGACTGTTGACGCTGCCGTCCGTGACCTCCTCGACGAGGCTCGCCGCGACGAGTTCGACGAGCTGGCCCGCCCCGAGAAAGCATTGTGGTTGATGGGTGCTTTGCGGCTCGAAGAGCATCGTCTGCGCCAGCGACTCGCGACACTGGCCGGTCTCCCGACGAGCGACCGTTTTTCCCTGTCGCGGGAAAATGAGCGGATCCTTCCGGTTCGGTTAATTCACGAGTATCAGTGCCTGCCGATCGAAGGTGGGGCTGGGCCGGAGGTGAACCAGGGGCTCGAACGCGAGATCGGCCATTTTGACTGGCCGGGGCCCCTGCACCTGGTCACGGCCTACCCGCCCGAGCCGGTGATGGATGACTGGATTTTCGCCGCTTGCGGGCGGACAGTGCAGTGGACGATCGGCCCGGCGGAGGAGATTGCCAACACCATCACCCAGCTCTACGGGGTTGGCTCCGGGAGTCTGGACGACGACTCCGCGGACCTCCTCGCGGAGACGAAAGTCGAGGATGAGGAAGACGAAGAGGCGGCCCTGATCCGCTTCGTCAACGAGGTGATTGGCAAAGCAGTGGCCGACCGGGCCACGGATATCCACTTCGAGCCGCAGAAGGAGTCCCTCCAGATCCGTTACCGCATCGACGGTGCGCTGGTGCCGGTGCGCGTGCCGGATAACTTGGTGCGGTTTCAGCGGGCGATTATTGCCCGATTGAAGATCATGGCGAAGTTGAACATCTCGGAGCGGCGTCGCCCGCAGGATGGTCGCATCTCGTTTACCCTCGGGCGGGAGGAGTTGGACATCCGCATCAGCTCGCTGCCGACACTTTACGGGGAGAGCGTTTCCTTGCGGCTGCTTTCAAACAAGGGTGCTCCGGTGACGATTCCGGACCTCGGTTTTGTTGAAAAGGAGCAGCAGTTGATCGACCAGATTCTGGCCCGCCCCCACGGGATCATCCTGGCGACTGGCCCAACGGGTTCTGGAAAGTCCACCACGCTGAGTGCGTTTCTGAGGAGGATTCAGGACCCCCGGCGGCGGCTGATCACTATCGAGGATCCGGTGGAATACGAGATCGAGGGCGTCAACCAGACGCAGGTGCACAGCGAGATCGGCCTGACTTTTGCGGCGGCCTTGCGCTCCGTGTTGCGGCAAGACCCCGATGTCATCATGGTGGGTGAAATCCGCGATCGTGAGACCGCCGAAATTGGCATCCGGGCCTCACTGACCGGCCACTTGGTGCTCTCGACGCTGCACACCAATGACGCACCTGGTGCCCTGACGCGGCTGATCGACATGGACATCGAGCCGTTTCTGATTGCCTCCTCGGTAGAGCTGATTATCGCGCAGCGGCTGGTGCGACGCCTCTGCCCGCATTGCTGCCGGCCCACCGCGATGCCGATGGGGGAGCTGCGGACGGCTCTGCGGGCCCTCAACCTTCCGGAATCAGAGACCCAGCACTACCACCAAATCCGCGACGCGGTTGGCTGCGACCTCTGTCGCGGTTTCGGCTACCGCGGTCGGGTGGGCCTCTTCGAGCTGCTGCGCGTCAACGACGAGATCCATGAACTGATTGTGCAGCGGGCCTCTGCGCGAGACATCCGGCACGTCGCCATCCGCCACGGCATGAAAACGCTCCAGCAATCTGGCTGGACGCAGATCCTCCGGGGGGTGACGTCTCTCGAAGAGGTGTTGCGCTTCGCGGACATCCTCGGTGAGCCGGAGGAGGTCGCCCCTCAACCGCTGGCGTCCCCGGTGTTCACCTAGGAACGGCGGCGCCCGCGTCGGCCTAGGAGCACCGTCCAGCAGCCCCGACGTCTGCGATGATGGCCTCCGAAATCTCGGGGCCGGTTGGCCAATTTGGCGCTTCATTAACGCGACCCTTGACAGTGCCGCTGGGGTGGGGCCACAAGTTAGGGGTGCAGTTTTGGCGATCAGACCGGAGCGTGACCTGGCCATCGCAGGGGCCAAGGTGGCTGCGACGGAATGGAACTTCTCGGGCCTCGGTTTTCTTGGTTTTCCTCGTGGGAGTTGCGGCCTGCTTGGCCGTGGCGGGCTGCGGTAGGACTGATCCCGAGGCGGAGTTGGCACGCGGGTTGGCTGAGGCGGAGCAGATCCGCAGCCAAGGCGATCTGCGTGGGGCGATTGCGAGGCTGGAAGCTCTGGAGGCGGCCTACCCGGAAGCCGTCGAAGTGAAAGAGGAGTTGGCCTTTCTGTTCTCCGAACTGGGCGACTTTCCCCTGGCCGCACTTTACTATCAGGGGCTGTTAGACTCGGTGGACAGGAATAACCCTCAGTGGCTGCTGGCCGCCGCCCGGGCTTATCAGTCCAACGGGCAGTGGCAACTGGCGGCGGCAAGTTACGCCCGTTACCTGGAGCAACGGCCCGGCGATGATGTAAACCGCCGGGCTTACGCGACGGCCCTGGAGCGCACGGGAGACCTCCGCGCGGGCCTGGAGGAGCGGCAACGCGCCCTTGGCGACCTCTCCTCA
>DAIQNO010000088.1:0-2274 GCA_036788355.1 Opitutales bacterium
GCGGATTATGCCCGGCGTGCCGCTGCCGCCGCGCAACGGGATCGTGACCTGCCGGTTCGCCGGGGCGACCTGCCGCGTCGCCCGCACCGGCTATACGGGAGAGGACGGCTTCGAGCTGTTCATCGCCGTCCACGAGGGCGAGGCCCTTTGGGAAGCCCTGCGGACGGCGGGAGCCGTGCCCTGCGGCCTCGGAGCCCGCGACACCCTGCGGTTGGAGGCCGGGCTGCCCCTTAACGGCAACGATCTCCGCCCGGACATCACCCCATTCCAAGCAGGCTTCGGGCGCTTCGTGGCTCTCGACAAAGCCACGCCCTTTATCGGCCAAGCGGCCCTCCTCGCCGAGCAATCAGTCGGCCCTCGACGCCACCTGCGCGCTTTTCGGTTGGGCGAAAAGGCGGCCCCACCCCGCAGTCACTACCCGCTGCTCGCCGGTGACACCGTGGTTGGCGAGGTAACCAGCGGCATCGTTTCACCGACGCTCGGTTACGGGATGGGCTTTGCACTGATCGAGGCTCCGCACGCGGCCCTGGGCAATGAGCTTAGCTTGGAAGTCCGGGGAAAACGCTATCCCGCCACCCTCGTCCAGCGGCCCCTTTATCGGAGGAAATCAGCAGGGAGCCATCTAGTAACTGCGGTTTAGCCGTGATCACCCTTGGCTTTGGCCCTAAACCGGTTGAATCTAGTTTCCACTTTGCTTTGAGCCGCTGTGTTGACTTAGATTTCTAAGAAAGATCGTAACACCATTCTTTGCGACGATCATTCTCCCGTTTAGCCCCTTTTCACTTCCGATTTTTTAATCCGACCACCCTCCCCTGCCCGCCCATGACTATACCCACTGATCTGCACTACACCAAGACCCATGAATGGCTGCGACTGGAGGGAGACGTTGCGACGGTCGGCATCACCGAGCACGCGCAGGGGCTGCTCGGCGAGCTGGTTTTCGTGGAGCTGCCCGAAGTCGGGCGTCACGTGGAGCCCACCGAAGCGGTGGCCGTGGTCGAGAGCGTCAAGGCCGCCTCTGACGTTTACGCGCCGGTCGCTGGCGAGGTTGTCGCCGTCAACCCAGCCCTCAGCGACGCCCCAGACCTCGTCAATAAAGCGGCCTTCGGCAACGGCTGGCTGTTCCGGCTGAAAGTGGCCACTCCGCTAGACCCCACCGGCCTGCTCGACGCAGCAGGTTACCGCCAAGAGCACAACCTCTAGGGTTGAGCCTAATTGCCTGTTTCTAACCGCTTTTCCCAGGGGACACTGTCCTAAAAAACCACCGACCTTACTTCTTTTCCCAGATCATTTTCGATAATGAATAACTTTGCGGAGCGTCATATTGGCCCCACCACAGGCGAGATTGCCGAAATGCTCTCGCTCCTCGGTTTAACGAGCTTGGATGAACTATCGGACGCCGTGGTGCCCAGCGGCATCCGCCTCCGTAGGGCGCTGGATCTCCCCGTTGCCCTCAGCGAGGCGGCGGCGACGGCGGAATTGCGAGCCATCGCCGAAAAAAATGGCGTCTGGCGGAGTCTGATCGGCCAGGGTTATTACGGAACGATCACGCCAGGGGTGATTCAGCGGACCATTTTTGAGAATCCAGGCTGGTATTCCGCCTACACCCCGTATCAACCGGAAATCTCGCAGGGGCGACTCGAAGCGTTGCTCAACTTCCAGACCCTGGTCTCCGAGTTGACCGGCCTACCCGTGGCCAACGCCTCCCTGCTGGACGAGGCCACTGCGGCTGCCGAAGCCGCCACCGTCGCCCAGGCCGCCGCCCGCGGAGCCCGCCGGACGCTGCTGGTGGCCGACCATTGCCACCCGCAGACCCTTTCCGTGCTCCGAGCCCGTGCCGAGCCCCAGGACTGGCAGGTCGTGGTGGCCCCGCTCGACCAACTGGAGCCCGACAGCGATACCTTCGCGGTGCTGCTGCAGACGCCTGACACCTTTGGCGAGTTGCACCCCGTGGGCGGTGACGGCGGCCTTGCGGAGCGTGCCCATGCTGCCGGAGCCTTGTTGATTGTCGGCACCGATCCCCTCGCCCAGTGCCTCCTGCCGACCCCTGGAAGCCAAGGCGCCGACCTCGCCTACGGCAGCCTCCAGCGCTTCGGGGTGCCGCTGGGCTTTGGCGGGCCCCACGCGGCCTACCTCGCCGTTTCCGAGACCTTCAAGCGCCTGCTGCCGGGGCGCTTGGTCGGCATCACTCGCGACGCCGATGGCCAGCCCGCCCTGCGGCTGGCCCTTCAAACCCGCGAGCAACACATCCGCCGCGACAAGGCCACCAGCAAC
>DAIQNO010000088.1:2284-8745 GCA_036788355.1 Opitutales bacterium
AGGTGCTCCTGGCGGTGATGGCGGGCATGTATGCCGTTTACCACGGCCCGGAAGGTCTCCGCGCCGTCGCCACCCGCGTCCATGCCCAGGCCCGCCAACTCGCCCGCTCCCTGCGGGCCGCTGGCGTCACCTTGGCCAACCCCGACGACCGCCAGCTCTTCGACACTCTGGTCTTGACGCCGGAGCACGCCGGCGGGCCAGCGATCCGCCAACGCGCTGAGGCCGCTCACATCAACCTCCGCTATTTCGATGACGGCCGGATCGGCCTCAGCCTCGATGAGCGCACCACGGAGTCCGAGTTGGCCCAGTTGCTGGAAGTCCTCGCGCCAGGGGCGGCGTTATTGGAGCCCCTCGCGATCGACCGTGCGCTGGCGGCCTCCCGCGCCGAGCCGTTTCTCCCGCAGGAGGTTTTTCACCGCTACCACACCGAGACCGAGCTGATGCGCTACATCCGGCGGCTCGAAAACAAGGATCTGACCTTGGCCAACGCGATGATCCCGCTGGGTAGCTGCACCATGAAGCTCAACGCCGTCTCGGAACTGGCCCCAGTGAGCTGGCCGGAGTTTAACGACCTGCACCCCTTTGCCCCCGCCGACCAGACTCGCGGCTACGCGGAGTTGACCCAGCAACTGGAAACCTGGCTGGCTGAGATCACCGGCTTCGCGGGCGTGTCTCTCCAACCCAACGCCGGTTCCCAGGGGGAATACGCCGGCCTGCTGTCCATCCGCGGCTACCACCACTCCCGCGGGGAGGCCCACCGCCGCGTCTGTCTGATCCCGGAGAGTGCCCACGGCACCAACCCCGCCAGCGCCGTCATGGCCGGCTTCAAAGTCGTCCCGGTAAAGTGCATCGGGGGCGGCATCGACCTCGCCGACCTCCGCGCCAAGGCCGCGCAACACGCCAGTGAACTCGGGGCGTTGATGATTACCTACCCCAGCACCTACGGCGTCTTTGAGGCCACCGTAGCAGAGGCCTGCGCCGCCATCCATGCCCACGGAGGCCAAGTTTACCTCGATGGTGCCAACATGAACGCCATGGTCGGCCTCTGCCGCCCCGGTGACCTCGGCGCCGACGTCTGCCACCTCAACCTCCACAAAACCTTCTGCATCCCGCACGGTGGCGGCGGCCCCGGCGTCGGCCCGATCGGCATGGCGGCCCACCTGGTGCCCTTCGCGCCCGGCCACCCGCTCCGCGACGGCCAGTCCCCCGTCGGCCCGGTCTGCGCGGCCCCCCTAGGCAGCGCCTCCATCCTGCCGATTTCCTGGATGTATATCCGCATGATGGGCCCCGACGGGCTCCGCAAAGCCACCCAGGTCGCCATCCTCAACGCCAATTACCTCGCAGCACGCCTGCGCGGGGCCTACAGCGTCCTCTACACCGGTGAGCGCGGCCTGGTCGCCCACGAGGGCATCCTCGATGTCCGCCCGCTCAAAACGGCCGCTGGCATCGAAGTCGATGACCTCGCCAAGCGCCTGATGGACTTTGGCTTCCACGCCCCCACCATGTCCTGGCCCGTCACCGGCACCCTCATGTTCGAGCCCACCGAAAGTGAGTCCAAGGCCGAACTCGACCGCTTCTGTGAGGCCATGCTGACCATCCGCGAAGAAGTCGCGCAAATCGAACGCGGCGAGGCCGATCCCCGCGACAACGTCCTGAAACGCGCCCCCCACACCGCCGCCACCCTCACCGCCGATGACTGGACGCGCCCCTACGCCCGCAGCCAGGCCGCCTACCCACCCGGCGTCTCCCCCGCCGCCAAGTTCTGGCCCTCCGTCAGCCGCGTTGACCACGTTTACGGCGACAAAAACCTCATCTGCACCTGCCCCACCGTCGCCGAAATGGCCACCGCCTAACCCCCGAGAGTGCCCATCCGCCCCTGTCTGGTGAAAACACCGAGCAGGGGCCATTGCCATACCATCGAAGAGTATACTCGGTAAATAGCTTGATCGGCTGCACCAGAGTGCTACTTTAATGGCACATGAGAACCGAACTCGTCACTACCCTGAAGCGCCGTGCGACCGAGATTATCAATCACCTGCATTAAGACCGAGCCCCCATTTTAATTACCCAACACCGTAAGCCAGCAGCCAATTTAATAGACACCGAAACCTTCGAAAACCTGCAACGCAAGCTCTTTAATCTTGAGGGAATCGCCCTCAGAGAGCAAGCTAATCGAGAAGGGCGCACCTTTAGTCAGGAAGGGGCGAAATCTCGTTTCTCGAAATGGCTAAGCTGACTTGGACCGAGCCGGCCTTGCGACAACTTGAGGAAATTATCGAGTTCATCGCTTTGGATAATCCGGAGTCAGCATTGCGGGTTGCCAAAACGGTCTTCGAGACCACCGATAACATCGAGACATTCAAGTTGCTTGGGCGGAAGATTCCAGAGTTCCCCGTGGACGGTTATCGGCAACTCTGGCTACGCCCAGGTTGGATTTACTATCGAATCATCGCCGACGACATCTTTATCCTACACATTCGCAGAGCAGAGAGCCATTTTCCGTGTAGCTGCGCTAACAGATTTTCCGAACGAATGATCGAGAAAAAGCATAGCTTGCGGGAAGTCGCTTCGTTGGCTCATCTTTTACGTTAGGCAGAATGAAACCTTGACACCCACACCAATCTGTACATTTTCCCGTCCATATGAAAGCAATCACCTATACCGATGCCCGTGAGAATCTGGCCTCCACGATGGAAAGCGTCTGCATTGATCACGATCCTGTCATTATAACTCGTAATCGCGAACAAGCCGTTGTCATGATGTCACTAGAGGATTACGAGTCACTTCAGGAAACGGCATACCTGTTGCGTTCACCAGCAAACGCTCGGAGACTGCTTGAGTCAATCTCTGAGCTGAAGAATGGTGATGGCATAACCAAGTCTTTAGCCGAACTCACGAAATGAATATTCAGTTTTCTTCGCAAGGCTGGGACGACTACACATATTGGCAGCAAGTTGATAAGAAAACTTTAAAGAAGATTAACGAAATACTAAAAGACATCTGTCGAAATTCATATGAAGGTATCGGAAAGCCGGAGCCATTGAAACATGCGCTCAGCGGATACTGGTCTCGGCGAATCACCGATGAACACCGCTTAGTTTACCGAGTGGAGGGCGACACAGTGAAAATTGCTCAGGCTCGCTACCATTATGAGTAAACGGAAACCCAATCGGGTCTCCCCCGACTGCTAGTTGCTGACCAGCCAGCGACAAATCCAACGGTCACCACCCACCCGGCGGGGCCGCATCGGGCGGTTGGTGGCACCGGAAGCGTCCTTAAAAACCGTCGGTCTCGAAGGGGTCGATCCTAAGCCTCAGGAAACCAAGGGTGGCTTCCGGAGCAAAGATGACGCTCCGTTCATACAGCCCGATTTCCTCGTTGAAATGCTCTGGGCCGACGCCGAGGGCGCTCCAATCGAGCAGATCGGGAGAATGCTCGATGCGGTAGGTCAGGTCTGGAGACGCCTTCGGGTAAGCGAGGGAAACGGCGAAGGAGCCGTCTGCATGCCGGGAAAGTTTCGCTTGAGGTAAGTCACCTGCCCCCGCGAAGGTCGGTGACTTGCCGAGCGCCATCTCCAGGAGGTTGAGGTAGGCATCGCCGTCGGGGTTCGAGAACAGGCTCCGCTCCGTGGCCGGAGTGTTGCCCCAAATCGATGGATTCCCGCCAATCACCGTAGGCGCGCACCACTTTGGTCAAAATGGGCGAAGCGATCGCCGCCAAATCTTCACTTTCGAAATTGTATGGCAGTTCCCACACGCGACCATCGCTGCTGGCAAAGTGGAGATGCACCTCGGTGAAGGCCTCGGGATTACCGTCGGCCCAAAAGACGAAAAACGGGTCAGCGGCGTCTTGCGCCAAATGAGCGTAGCCGCGTTTTCGAAGGCTAGACTGGGTGATGGTGGATTCCTTGACCCAAGTCAGGCCCTGGTCGCTAGAGACCCAGGCTTCCATTTCCCCGCCGTGCCCCCAGTAGCGGTGGATTTCATCCGTCGAGGCACCGCTTGCCGGGGCGGGGCCCGCAGACCCACTCGGGAGGACGGCCCGCCAGATGGGGCCTCGCGCGTCGAGGCCTCCCACGCTGTAGTTGTGAATGACGGTAGAGGTGGCCGTCGCCGAGGCTGGAATGGACGAGGTGACCCACTCGGAGCCCGTCCAGCGAGTAACGCGGGCCAGCCGAGGTTCACCGTTGGGCCCCGGGCGAAAGTCTCTGGTAGTGATGTAAAACATCACCGGATTCCCGTCGCTATCGAAGGAAAGATCCATCGGATAGACCAGTAAGCCTTGTGAACTGTAGTCAATCACGCGGCTCGGCGCAGCGGCACTGCTCTGCGGGAGAGTCAGCACCGTGCCATCCGCCGTCGTCCAGGTGGCACCAAAGTCACTCGACTCCATGTAGTATAAGTCCGTGCGGGCATCCACATTACCGCCAGGGTGGCGGTTGAAGGAAGTGGCTACCTTGTTGCCGAAGTGGGCGCTGCACTGATAATGACCCTGCATGGCCGCCAGCTTGACGGCGGAGGCCGTGGTCTGCGCGGGATTGGCGCTGGCACCGAAATAAAGTTCCCGCCCGCCGGTGTAGCGGGTGAAAAAATGGAAAAACAGCTCATCTCCGGCGCTGGCCGTTCCTGGGAGGTGCCAGATTTGCGGATAGGTAAAGGATTCCCCGCCAGAGGGCGAGAGCCGGTCGAACCCATCCGTGCTGTAAGGCTCGCGACTTTTGAAAACAAAGCCATTCCGAACGGTGTTTCGCCCGGATACAAACACATACACATAGCCCTCATCGTCGAGCTGGATGGCCGCGTTATCGTGGGCGTCGTTCACCCCATTTTTATCCATCACAATGGTCGGCTGGGGAACGGTATGCGTGCTGTGATCATACCACGACGCCATAATGAGCAGGTGGGCTTCGCTGGCCGACCGGGTTCCCCCGTAGGTAAAAAAGGTCTTGTTAACCGCTGGGGCGTAAACCGCCATCGGCCGGTGATTCGCAGTATAGGTGGCCAGGCCGCCTGAATACTTTGGGCCGAACGTTGTATATTGCCCGAGGTTATACCAGAGACCTCGGTAGCCAGAAGCGCGGGGATTGGGGGCCGGTGGGGGCGGTGTCATCAGTAAATTTTCAATCGCAATCGCTTCATTCTGGATTCGGATACGCCCGATGCGACCCGTGAATAGAGAAGTCGGTTGTGCCGTCGCCCCGATCGTCAGCCGTGCCGTCGAATTGTGCGGTAAAAGTGGGAGACCTCCAATGGTTGCGGAAACAAAGGGCGTGTCATCGGTCAAGTTCTTAAGATAAACGATGCCTTGCACACCGTTCACAATCAATGCTACAAAATAGTCTTTTCCAGCAACCACCGACAGGACGTCGTTGGTAATGGTCGTCGCACCGTTTGGGCTGTGCAGCACACGGATCATTGCATTGTTGATCCCAAGAGCCCAGGAACGCTGGCTGCCGCTGGCATTCCAATGGCCAACCAGCAACCGGGTGTTGGTGCCGGAGACGGCGGCAGCATTGAAGAAAACCTCCACCGTCAGGGTCGAACTCGTCCATTGCGGGTGGTCCGCAACGGAAAGATAACCACCCCCAGAGAGGTCGGCGGCTCGCCCAAGATGCAGCGAGGTCGAAGAATGCACGACGGTCGGAGCAGCGACGCTCAAGGTGCGCCCTGCCGGGCCGGAATCCAACAAAAATCCAGGGCTGTCTTCAAACTCCCAGTCCGCCAGCACAACGCACTGAGCAACCACTGGGAGCCACAGGAGCAAGGCGAAAACTGGCTGACGAAAATTCATCTTTGGAAGGAAAAAACCGCGCCAGTTGCTGTCCCAGCGCGGTTGTGAATCGTTCTTTTGACGAAGGAGAATACCTCTAGCGTTGCCGCCTCCGCAAGAGCAGCAATGCGGTAGCACCTGCCATAACCAAGCCCGCCATGCTCGGTTCAGGAATCGCCGAGATCAAAAGATCGGCCTCTGCCAACTTCACATTTGACAGCCGGACTTCGTCAATCGTTCCCGTGAAAAACGCCGATCCCTGGGCTGTGGCTCCGATGCTAAATGGGGCGGCAGCATTCACAATCGTCGTGACCGTGCCGCTAGAGCCGCCGTCCCGGTTGAAATTGGCAACCTGAAGGGTGCTGGTGCTCAAGTCCTGAAGGTAGAGCGTGATGGCCGTCGGGCTGGAAGCAGTTACGTCAACGGTCGCTGCTGCAAAATAGTTGACGTTATTGCTAAGGGTAAAGGCATCGAACGCGGATGCACCCGAACCGGAGTCGATTCCCAACAGGAGCCTCAATCGGCTGTCTCGAACCCCGAGACCAAAGCTGCGGTCATTGGTGAAGGGACTGGCCGAACCAAAATGTCCCGCGATGATCCGCGTGGTGGTGCCAGTAACGTTGCCAGTCGAGAAAAACGCCTCCAGCGTGAAGGTGCTGCTAGTGAAGGCCGGGTTATCGGCAGCCGTCAGG